>JAAYNG010000117.1 GCA_012520935.1 Tissierellia bacterium
ATAGCAGATACTTTTAATTCATTTGTTGCACGGTCAATAATCTTAACTGTGAACCTGTCCACATTTAGACCTACTAATACACGGATTTTTTCCACATCTTCCAAAGCCTCATACATTTTAAAAAAACCACTCGACCTGAAGTATCCCACAAGGATATCAAAGAACTGAGTATTACTTTTCAAAATAGCAGAAAAACGACTATACAAATCACGCTCGGGTTCATTAGTAAAAAACTTTAAATCAGTATGTGTCATAGTTTACCTCCAATCTATAATTACTTCAATTGTTCCGTAAGTTTTAATATATGTACAATAAATGTTAATTTCAATCTCCAAAGCTCATATTCCTTAATAGTAATGATGTATATTAATTTTTTAACCAGTTAAAGCTATTATACCATAATTAGTAGTTTTTTTCTTTTTTTAGCTAGATATTTTAGTAAACATTGTCAAATAACTTAGAAAATCTTTGTGGTAAATTGTCTAACTTATAATGACAAATGAAATTTTATTAACTGTCTAACTTAATTATACAATTCAAGATTACTTCTACCTTCCTCCTTTGTAGCAACATTTATTTTCAAAACGTCTGGTGGTGGATTGTTACTGCTATTTGCAACCTTAATTATTGATGCATTTGCTACTAAATTTATTGCCAAAAAAAATTAATGCTAAAATTTGTGGTGGTGGAAATATAATAAAAAATAAATTAAACGAGAAAATTAGAAATAACAACGACTCCGCATTATACACAATGTGGATGTAGATAAGCAGATTGCTATTGCCGAACTACGACTGGATGTCATCCGTCAAAAAATTTCACAAATCGACCTTAGCTGGTATCCACCAGACTTCCTATTTTCAGATGCGGCAAAATATTTCCACATGGCTATCCGCAATCAAATGTGTGATAAACTAGGCGAAGCTGTCAAACTATACAACGAGCAATTATTTAGAAACGAACACTTATCTAACCAAAGAAAACAAATTTCTCTTGCATTTACTCAATGTGTTCTTCAGGCTGTAACGATTGACACCATTCGTAGTGAAGGTCAAGCTACAAGAAATACGATAAGAGAAGAAGGCTCAATGACAAGAGGTACCATCATGGCAGAGGGTAATGCTACCAGAAGTGCCATTCATGCCGAAGGTGCTGCCAGCAGGGAGCAAAACGAAAGACACCATCAGCAGAACCGCAGAGACCAAGGATACTGGTAATAGCATATTAAAAAAAACCTATCCGAGTGCAATCTCAGATAGGCTTTTTCTTTGCACAAAGAACAGGGTAAAGTCTTCTCTCTACCCTGTTCTTTGAACGTGTTCTCTTTTCTTTGGTCGTAAGTTGGTCGTAAATTTGATAATTATTCTTCATCCGACTCCCAATATCCAACTTCTCCCTCTTCTAAAGGCTTCATTGTAGGGAACAGAATAACATCTCTAATTGAAGGCTCGCCCGTTAGAAGTATAATTACCCTGTCGATTCCAATTCCTAGTCCACCAGTTGGAGGTAGACCAACTTCTATAGCGTTGATGAAGTCTGTATCCATTGGATGAGCTTCATCATCTCCAGCAGACTTTTGTCTGACTTGGTCTTCAAATCTTTCCCTTTGGTCTATTGGGTCATTTAATTCTGAGAAGGCATTGGCAACTTCCCAAGTATTGATAAAGGCTTCAAATCTTCTTGTCTTTCTTGGGTCTTTAGGGTCTTTCTTAGCCAGTGGTGAAATCTCCACCGGATGTCCTGTAATAAATGTAGGTTGTATTAGCTTCTCTTCACAATATTTTTCAAACATTTCTGAAATTACATATCCTCTTCCTGAAGTAGAAAAAGTTTCTATCCCATGCTCCTTAGCAATTTTTAAAGCTTCTTCATCAGTATTGATTTTCGAAAAATCAACTCCGGAATACTTCAAAACTGCCTCTTCCATATCCATCCTATTCCAAGGAGGAGTAAGGTCAATTTCAACCCCATCATATTCAATTACCATTGTTCCAAGAACATTTTGAGCCATTTGAGATATCATATTTTCAGTAATATCCATCATCTCGTCCATGTCAACATAGGCTTGATATAGCTCTATATTTGTAAATTCAGGGTTATGTTTATAACTCATACCTTCATTCCTAAACATTTTACCCATTTCATAAACCTTTTCAAAACCACCAACAATTAATCTCTTTAAGAAGAGTTCATTGGCAATCCTTAATGACATATCAATATCTAAAGTGTTATGATGAGTAATAAAAGGTCTAGCATTTGCCCCGCCTGCAAGAGTTCCTAATATTGGGGTTTCAACTTCTAAAAATCCTCTTTCGTCCAAAAACCTTCTAACTTCTTTAATGAATTTTGTCCTCTTAATGAAAGTCTCCCTAACTTCTGGATTTACAATTAAGTCTACATATCTTTGCCTGTATCTAATATCAGTATCTTTTAAACCATGGTATTTTTCAGGCAATACCTGTAACGATTTTGAGAGCAGAATAATTTCACTCGCCCTCACTGAAATTTCACCAGAATTAGTTTTAAAAACTTCACCCTCAACTCCAATTATGTCCCCTATATCTAAATAATTTAAATCCTTATAGGCATCCTTACCAAGCACATCTTCCTTAGCAAAAATTTGAATCTTCCCTTCGCTGTCCATCAAGTCCATAAATTGAAGTTTGCCATGACCTCTTCTGGACATAAGTCTTCCTGCAACTTTGACTTGCTTACCATCTAAGTCGTCAAAATTTTCCACTATTGTCTTGCTATGATGGGTATAGTCATACCTTTCTATCTCATAAGGATTTCTTCCCATTTCTTGTAACTCTTTTAACTTGTCTCTCCTCACCTGTAACATCTCATTTAGGTTTTTTCCTTCAGCCATATTATCACCCCTATTTTGAAATTTTTAAAATCTTATATTTTATGTCCCCTCCCGGAGCTGGAACAATTGCAACTTGATTCCTCTTTAAACCGAGAATAGCATTTCCCATAGGCGATTCATTGGAAATTTTATTTTCAAACGGGTCAGCCTCTGCACTGCCAACTATCATTATTTCCATAGTTTCTCCAGTGTTCTCTGCCTTTAACTTCACAGTTGAGCCTATAGAAACCTCCGTTGTACTCAAAGATTCCTCTTCTATTATTGCAGAATCTCTTAGCATGCCTTCAAGCTTAATTATCCTCTCTTCAAGCTGTGCTTGGTCAGACTTGGCTTGGTCATATTCTGAATTTTCACTTATATCGCCAAACTCTAGTGCCTGCTTTATTCTGTCTGAGATTTCTTTTCTCTTAACACTTTTTAATTCCTCAAGTTCTTCTTCAATTTTATTATAACCTTCTTGGGTCATAAAAACTTGCTTTTCCACCAAATTTATCTCCCCTTTAATAAAAAGTCTTCCAAAATTTTAAAAACTTCTGCCTTATCATTTGTAGTATTAATTTCTCTCCGAATGTTAGATGAAGAATGAATTCCTTTTAGATACTGACCTATATGCTTCCTCATCTCATTTATAGCTATTCTTTCACCCTTGTCTTCAATTAATAAATTATAATGTTTCACTATTATATCATAGACTGCACGATTTGTCGGAATAATTTCATCTTTTCCTTCCTTAATTCGCAAAATATTTTTAAAAATCCATGGATTTCCAACTGCACCCCTGCCTATCTGAACAGCCTTGACCCCAGTTTGGTCCATCATCTTAAAAGCATCCCTTGCTTCAAAAATATCTCCATTGCCGATTACTGGAATAGTTAAACAATTATTCACTTCTCCAATCATATCCCAGTCTGCCTCACCAGTATAATACATCTCTCTTGTCCTAGCATGGATACAAATAGCTGAAACTCCAGCTTCTTCTAAGGCTTTTGAAAATTCAACTGCATTAATGGATTTCTCATCCCAACCCATTCTAATCTTGCATGTAACAGGCTTTTTGGATGCATTTACAACTCCACTTGCTATTTCATAAGCAAGTGTTGGATTCTTCATAAGGGCTGACCCATCTCCATTTTTTACGATTTTTGGTGCTGGACATCCCATATTAATATCTATTATCTGAAAATCTTCTATATCATTTAGTATCTTTGTTGACTCTATCATTGATTCGACTTCTGAACCAAATATTTGAACAGCAGTTGGAATATTAGCCTTAATTGTCTTTAACATAGAAGCTGTTTTTTTATCCCGTCTGGCTAAGGCTCTTGCTGATACCATCTCCGTAGTAGTCATGCCTGCCCCAAATTCTTCAGCAATCTTTCTATAGGCAAGGTCTGTATAACCTGCCATTGGCGATAAAAAAGCCCTCGATTGGAAAATAATATCTCCAATTTTAAAGGTTTCTTTCATATATCATTCTCAGTCCATCTAAGGTAATTAACTTATCAATTATTGTAATATACTTACTATCTTGGGTTAGTATTTGAGAAAATCCACCTGTTGCAACAAGCTTAACATCATCTGCACTTAAACCCATTTCAGTAATTATAAGCTCGATAAGGTGGTCTACCAGTCCTACAAATCCGTTAACAATACCTGCTTGAATACTTTCTATTGTATTCTTACCTATGACAGTGTCTGGTTTAATTATTTCTACCTTAGGTAGTTTTGCTGTTCTTAAGAAAAGAGCCTCAGATGAAATCTTTATGCCGGGAGTAATTACACCACCTAGGTAGTCTCCATTCTCAGACACTACATCTAGTGTTATTGCTGTTCCGGAATCTACAATTATTAAAGGCCCACCATATTTTTCATATCCTGCTACCGCATTTACTACCCTATCTGCACCAACTTCTTTTGGATTGTCTAAAAGTACATTAATTCCTGGATCTATAGTTTCGCCTACAATTAAAGGATCTATGGAAAAGTATCTTTGGCACATTGAAGGCAAGGTATGCATAAGGGTTGGAACAACTGATGAAATAATTATTGCCTTAATTTCTTTTTTGCAAATGCAATGGTATTGAAAGATTTGATCAAAAACCAAGCCATATTCGTCGGATGTCCTATCTTTTTGTGTTGCTATCCTCCAATCATACTTAAGTTTATCTCCATCGTAAACACCTAAAACTATGTTTGTATTTCCCACATCTATTACAAGTAACAAGTTTATTCCCCCTAATTATAGATTCATTTTGTATTTAGCAAATTAAATTATAAGGATTTAGCCCGAAGCTTTCCATTAAATATATGTCTTGCATTGCCTTGACACTGGATTGCTTCGCAACGCTTACAATAACAATGTGCGGAGTTTGAATAAATAATAAAAAAGGACATCCCCTCAGCTGGAGTTGTCCTGTTTTATTAAGCCTTTACCATATCTACTAAAGCCTTGAAGCCTTCCTTATCGTTTACTGCCATCTCCGAAAGCATTTTTCTATTAATTTCGATATCATGTTTCTTTAAGCCATCAATGAATTTAGAATAGCTGATTCCATTTTCTCTAGCAGCTGCGCTAATTCTTGTAATCCATAACTTTCTAAAATCCCTCTTCCTATGCTTCCTTCCAATATAAGCATATTTTAATGACTTCATTACAGCCTGATTAGCTGTTCTATATAATTTTGATTTTGAGCCAAAATAGCCCTTAGCCATCTTCAAAATTTTATTATGGCTTTTCTTTTTATTTACTCCTCTTTTTACTCTTGCCATGTTAAAACCTCCTACGGGATCATTTGATCAATTCTTCTTTGATCTCCAGCGCTTACAAGTGTGCCCTTCCTAAGGTTTCTAATTCTCTTAGGTGACTTTTTACCAGTTATATGACTTTTATAAGCTTTATATCTTCTAATTTTACCACTACCTGTTCTTTTGAAACGCTTTGCGGAACCTCTATGCGTTTTCATTTTATAACTCATATAAATCCTCCTATTCTGTTTTAGGTGCGAGAAACATGTTCATGTTTCGTCCTTCAAGTTTGGCGGCTTTTTCAATTACGCCGTCGTCTTTCAAAATCTCGAAAAAATCATTCAAAACTACTAAGCCAAGGTCAGTATGACCCATTTCCCTTCCTCTAAACCTTACTTGAACCTTTACCTTATCACCATCTTTTAAGAACTTCCTTGCCATTTTTGCCTTAACATTCAAATCATGTTCTTCAATGTTTGGAGAAAGTCTTACCTCTTTTACATTAATTATTCTTTGATTTTTCCTTGCTTCCTTTTGCTTTTTCATCATATCATACCTGTATTTCCCATAGTCGAGAATTCTACATACAGGTGGATCAGCATTGGGAGCAATTTGAACAAGGTCTAAATTCTTTCTGTTTGCTGCCATCTGCGCCTCTTTGATATCTACAATACCTAATTGGCTACCATCTTCATCGATAAGCCTAACTGTCTTGTCTCTGATTTCTTCGTTAATTAAAAGCTCTTTAATAACTTTCGCACCTCCTAAAATAAAAAAATAAGCGTGAGTATACCCCCGCTTAAAAAATAAGATTCAACCAGGAAGCTCAATCGCCGCCAGGTGAGAGGGTACTCTACTTTCAAATCCACTATAATAGTATATATGATAAACTTCCGTCTGTCAAGGACTTTTTAAATTTTTTTAAAGATTCAGCAACAACTTTCGCCTAGCAAGATACACCTGCCAAGTAACCAGTTGAAAAGGCTATTTGCAAATTAAAACCTCCAGTAAGGGCATCAAGGTCAAGAACTTCGCCAGCATAATATAATCCTTTAATCTTTTTTGACTCCATAGTTGAGGAATCGATCTCCTTAACATCAACCCCGCCCCTAGTGATAATTGCCCCATTAAACCCATCCAGTTCCTTGAAATTTAAAGGAAACTTTTTAATCATTTGAACTAAGTTCCTTCTTTCTTCCTTTGTTACTTGGTGGGACTTTTTATCCAAACTTATGCCTGCCCTTTCTATTAGTACAGGAACAAGTCGCCTTGTTGTTAAGTTAATTAATGCATTTCCTATATCCTTATTGGAATTCTCTTCCAAGTCTCTTATTAGCCTTGCATCCATTTCTTCATAGGTCATTGCAGGTTTAAAGTCCAAGTATAGTTCATTTTCTTTATCCTTGTCTATATATGAAGAAAGAGTAAGTGCTATGGGTCCAGAGATACCATTATCTGTAAATAATGCCTCACCCATCTCTTCAATAAGCTTTTTACCATTTTGTATTAAAGTCAATTGAACATTTTTTAGAGAAACACCTTCCAATGAAGAGATAAACTTGTCCTTGCAAATAATAGGTGTGAGTCCTGGTCTTAGCTTAGTGGTATTTATTCCAAAGTTTTTTGAAAACTTTAATCCATCCCCTGTTGAACCTGTTACTGGATATGAAACCCCTCCTGTAGCGATAATAACCTTATTAAACTTTAGATTATCAGCTTTAGTTTTTACAAAAAAATATTCTCCATTCTTTTCAATAGAGATAACTTCTGTGTTTAGATGAATATTAACCTTTGATTCCTCTAAAAATCTTACCAATGCCTTCAATATATCAGAAGACTTTTCTGAAGCTGGATATACTCTGTTTCCCCTTTCAACCATTGTTTGAACACCATATTTTTCAATTAATGAGATTAGGTCTTCGTTGGTAAAGGAATAAAAAGCACTATAAAGGAACTTCTTATTGGATACAACCATATCAAAAAATTCAGAAATATCCGCCTTATTTGTAAGGTTGCACCTACCCTTGCCTGTTATATATAATTTTTTCCCTAATTTTTCGTTTTTTTCAAACAAGTGGACCTCATGCCTATTCCCTGCAAAGCCTCCTGCTAATATACCTGCAGGTCCGCCTCCAATTACTGCTACTTTCATCTATCTACCAACTTTCTTAATCCCTCTAACTCAATTTCAGATAAAATTTTCCAATCTCCCAGTCCTAAGTCTCCCAATTTTATGTTCCCAAACTCAAGCCTTTTTAATTCTAAGACCCTTTTAGAAAGGGAGGCAAACATCTTTCTTACCTGTCTATTCCTACCCTCATGTATTATTATCTCGTAGTTATTTCCCCTTCTCTTGAACACCTTGGCTGGATGGGTCATTTTTCCATCAACCATAACTCCCTTTCTTAGCTTATCTAACTCTTCATCTGATAATGTGGAGTCTACATTGGCTATATACTTCTTCTCAATTTCACTAGACGGATGAATGAGTTTATTAGACAGGTCTCCATCATTTGTGAGTAATAAAAGACCACTAGTGTCCATGTCCAATCTACCAACAGGAAATACCCTTGTATCTATTTTAATCAAATCAGTGATTATGGGTCTATCAAATTCATCTTTCAATGTAGTGACAAAGCCAACTGGTTTATTTATCTTAATGTATATCTTTTCCTCAATAGGGACTATCTTCTTGCCATTGACTTCTACAAGATCTCCTTCTACAACCTTGCTGCCCAGTTCTCTAACAACTACACCGTTGACCTTTACCCTGCCCTGCCTTATCAGGTCCTCAGCTGACCTTCTGGAAGCAATTCCGGCATCCCTTATATACTTTTGTAGTCTAATCTGAATCATCCTCCATAGAGTCAATTAAAAATGAAATCTCTGAATCTTGGACAAAGCTCAAAGTTGGAAGTTCGCCAATGTGGTTTAGGTTGAAAACCCTTAAGAACTCCTCTGTTGTCCTATATAGTGCAGGATTTCCTATAACATCAAGCTTGCCACTTTCTTTAATTAAGTCTTTTTCAAGGAGATTTGCAATGGTCCTATCTGATTTTACACCTCTTATAGTATCAACTTCTATCTTTGTAATGGGCTGTTTATAGGCTATTATAGATAGAACTTCCATTGAAGAGTCGGAAAGTGCCTTAGGAAACTTAATATTAGATAGCTTTTTCAAAACATCAAAGGCCATCTCTTTAGTAGAAAGACGGCAGGAGTCCCCAAAAATCTTGAGTTCAATCCCCCTTGACTCATCCTTATAGTCCTCAACCATCTCATATAGGACCTCATAAATAGTCTCATTTGATATTTCTAAAATATCAGCAAGCTCAGCAATATTTAGTTTTTCCCCATAGGCAAATAGTATTGCCTCAACCTTAGCCTTTATTTCCTTCAATTCCATACCTCAAAATTAATATATTTTCTCCTGATTGTTTTGCATAAACCTTAAATAGTCTCATTAGCTCTAAGAGAGCAAGAAAGTAAGTTAAGACTTCCACAACTGTTGAGTCTTCATCAAGTAGTTCCGTAAACTTCAAACTATTTTTATTTTCAACTTCTCTTAAAAGAATTTCCATAGCTTCTGCAGTTGAAAAATCTTCTTTTCTAATCTCTCCAGGTGCCTTCTCTTTCTGCACAAGCCTCTTTAGAATATTGTCTAAGGCTTTTAACAACTTTCCTGAATCTAAATCTTCATAGGAGTCATCCTCTGAAAAAATGGCAAATTCTTCAGAATTTCTATAATAAACCTTAGACGCCTTTTCTCCAATCATCTTAAGATTTTCCGCAGCCTCTTTTAATAGCTTATACTCGATAAGTTTATCTGTTAGTTCTTGCCTTGGGTCCTCCTCTGGCTCCTCATCCTCTGAATAATTTTTCTTCTTTGGTAGTAGGGTCCTTGACTTAATTTCCAACAAGGTCGCAGCCATTAAAACAAATTCTGTTGAGATATTTAAGTCTAGCCTCTCCATCTCATCCATATGCTTTAAATATTCTTCTGTTAAATATCCTATTGGAATGTCATAAATATCTATTTCTTTTTCCTTTATTAGAGATAGCAAGAGGTCCATAGGACCTTCAAATATCTCCAGCTCTATTTGGTATTTCAACTTATCTGCCCACCTAAAATAAACCTAACTAAAAAATTCATCATGGCATTAACAAAAGGACCCATAACCTTAGATGCCCCATTGGACATGATAAAAATAACTGTCAAGATGTATAGGTATCTTTCATACTTATAGAAATAATAATTCCATTTATTAGGTAATAAGGATATTAAAACCTTTGACCCATCCAAAGGCGGGAGTGGAATTAAATTGAATATCCCAAGCATAACATTATAATATAGTAGAAAGATTAAAAAAATATATAAATATTCATTTAATTGAATAGAATAGTTTTCCAATATTCTAATAATTACAGCTGTTAAGAAAGCTATAATAAAATTAGTCAAGGGACCTGCTAATCCTACATAAAACATCCCCTTCTTAGGGTTTTTAAAGTTTGCTGCATTCACAGGCACAGCCTTAGCCCAACCAAACTTAAAAAATAGCATAGATAAAAAACCCACTGGGTCTATGTGCTTGATAGGATTCAGCGTCAGCCTTCCTTCATTTTTGGCAGTATCATCTCCTAATTTATAGGCAACATACCCGTGGGCATATTCATGACAAACTATAGCTATTAAAATTGCTGGCAGACTTATTAGTAAGTCTTGGTTCATCCAATCACCTTTAATATCATCTTATTCTTTTTCGGCTCTTCCTTATCATAAGAATAAGCCTCTCTCACATTTCTTTCTCCTTCAAGTAAAGTTTCTTCCTTGTCAGTTCTTAATTCAGCCAAAACTTCTCCTTTTTCAACAAAATCTCCTATCTTTTTATGGAGGATAATACCTGCTGAATGGGATATTTTTGCATCTAGGGCCTCTCTACCTGCACCTAAAGATACAGAAGCCTTGCCTATTGCCCTCGCATTCAAGGAAGTGACATAGCCCTCTTCATTGCTTAAAACTTCCATGTTAAACTTTGCTTGGCTTAATTTTCCATCTCCTATAAAGCTTGAACCTCCGCCCTGCCTCTCTACCATTTCCTTAAATTTTGATAAAGCCTTGCCTGATCTAATCACTTGGTCTATTTGCTTTCTTCCATCTTCTTCATCCTTTGCCTTGCCAGCCATCAACAAAAGCTCAGTGGCAAGTGTATAAACAACCTCTTTAATATCTGAAGTCCAATTTCCCTTTAAAGCTTCGAGGGACTCTTCAATCTCCACAGAGTTACCAACCGCCTTCCCCAATGGCTGGTCCATATTAGAAATCACAACTCTTGTATTCCTGTTAAAAGACTTGGCAATTTTAAGCATCTCTTCTGCAAGCTTTTCAGCCTCTTCAAGATTTTGCATAAAGGCACCTTCCCCTACCTTTACATCTAAAACCAAGGCATCTGAACGAACTGCCAGCTTTTTACTCATAATACTTGAGGCTATCAATGGAATAATATCTACTGTAGCTGTGACATCCCTTAGAGCATAAAGCTTCTTATCAGCCGGTGTTAAATGACCTGTTTGTCCTGTAATTGAAATACCAATCCCGTCAACAAGCTTTAAAAAATCCTCATAGTCCAAGTCTGTCTTAAAGCCATCTATGGATTCTAGCTTATCAATTGTCCCACCTGTAAAGCCCAAACTCCTGCCTGACATCTTACCAAATTTTAAACCCAAGGCAGCAATAATTGGTCCAAGAATTATAGTAATCTTGTCACCTACCCCGCCTGAAGAGTGTTTGTCAACGATAATTCCTTCTATACCTTCCAAGTCCAATGTGTCGCCTGACTTAATTATTTCCTCTGTCAAAGTAACGGTCTCCTCAGAGTTCATACCATTAAAATAAATTGCCATAAGGAGGGCTGAAATTTGATAATCAGGTATTTCCCCCCTTGTGTATCCTTGAATAAAATAGGCAATCTCTTCTTTATTTAAAACACCGCCATCTCTTTTCTTTTCTATAATATCAATAATATTCATTAGATTATTCTCCCGATTATTGAGTTTAATAATCCTTCAAAGTTATCCTTAATCCTATCAGCGGTTTCTATTACCTCTTTATGATTTAAAGCTGTCTTGTTAATACCTGCAGCCATATTGGTTATGGCTGAAATTCCTAAAACTCTCATTCCTTGATGGTTGGCAACTATAGCCTCAGGCACAGTGGACATTCCAACAGCATCTGCCCCAAGCAGTCTTAATGCTTTAATTTCAGCCGGAGTTTCATAGGACGGACCTGTTAAATATGCATAAACTCCCTCTTTTAATATTAGTTTATTTTCTTCAGCAGCCTTTCTGGCAATTTTGCATAAGTCTTTTGAATAAACATTAGTCATGTCAGGAAACCTAGGTCCAAAATCATCTAAATTTTCTCCAATCAAGGGGTTGTTGCCAGTAAAATTTAAGTGGTCTTCAATGAGCATTAAGTCTCCTGCCTTGTACATCTCGTTGACACCGCCGGCCGCATTTGTAAGTATTAAATCTTTTACACCTAATAATTTCATCACTCTTATCGGCATAACTAAATCTTGCATTGGATACCCCTCGTAAAAGTGGAATCTACCTTGCATAAGAATCAGCGAATTACCATTGAGCTTTCCTAAAACAAATCTTCCTTTATGACCTGCAACTGTTGACTTTGGAAAATTTGGAATGTCACTGTAATTTATATATTCTTTCTCTTCTACAGTCTCTGCAAAGTCTCCTAAGCCTGAGCCTAAGACAAGACCTATCCTCGGTGATAATTTTGTCTTCTCAAAAATATAGTCAGCAGCTTTTTTTATTCTATCTTCCATTATTTTTCACGCTCTTTCTTCAAATAATCCCTAGCCATAAATATGCCAATAATAGTCTTTGCGTCTGTTATCTCTCCTCTTTCTATCATCTTAATTAGTTCTTCAAAGGAATAGTTAAAAGTTTCAACAACTTCATCGTCATCTAAGTCCTGTTCGCCAGCCTGTAAACCTTTTGCTAAAAAAATATATATTTTTTCATCACAAAAGCCTGGTGATGTATGGGTTTCTGTAAGGTATGTCATATTTGAAGGAGTGTATCCTGTTTCTTCCCTCAATTCTCTTTCAGCAGTTTCTCTTGGCTCTTCACCCAGGTCAATCTTTCCGGCAGGTATCTCCAAAGTTATTTTTTCAATGGGTTTTCTGTACTGTTTTATCATTATAACAGACCCATCATCTAATATTGGAACTATGGCGGAAGCTCCGGACACTTCAACTATTTCCCTCTTGGAATATTTTTTTCCAGGTATTTCTACTGTGTCTAACTTCAAACTTAATATCTTTCCTTCATAAAGCCTATCTGACTTTATGGTTGTTTCTTCAAATTTCATAACTGCCTCCTATTTCGATTGCTTGAGCATTTCCCTAGCATGCTTCAAACTGGTATCAGATGTTCCACCAAGTAACCTTGCAATTTCAAAAACCTTCTCTTCTCCACCTATCTCCCTGACATTAGTAATTACATCACTTTCTCCAGTGAGTTTTTCTATCAAGAAATGATTATCCGCTAAAGATGCAATCTGTGGAAGGTGAGAAACCGCAATAACTTGATTTTCTTCTGACAATTTTTTAATCTTCTCTCCAACAACCCCTGCAGTAATTCCTGACACCCCGGTGTCAATTTCATCAAATATTAGGGTCTCTGTATCACTAGACCTGCTTAAACTTTTCACTCCTAACATTATCCTTGACATTTCCCCACCGGATACTATCTTAGCAAGTGGCTTAAGCTCTTGGTTAATGTTAGTAGCTATATAAAACTCTACAAAGTCTATCCCTATACTTGATATATCTGTTTCTTCAAAGGACACATTAAATTTTGCATCCTTCATATTTAACTCTGCCAGTTCTTTTTCTAAGTCCCTTGAAAACTTTTCTGAAATGTCCTTCCTAATTTCACTCAAGGCTTTAGATTTATTAAGTATGGACTCCCTAACTAGTTCTATTTCTTCATCTAGCCTTTCCATTTTCTCATTATAGGTTAGTAGTTCATCTAATTCTTTTCCAATCTTATCCCTATATTCATCAATGAGTTCTAAGGTCTTTCCATATTTCATCTTCATATTATTTATGATGTCTAGCCTATCTTTAACTTCAAAGAACCTTTCCTCATCAAAGGTCATGTTTTCATAGTACCTTGTTACATCTGACCTTATATCTTCTAATTCATAGAATAAGGATGAAATTCTTTCTTTATATGTCTTTAATCCTCCGTCTAAGTTTGAAGCCTCTCCTACCATAGTGTTTAATGATGAAAATAAGTCGGTTAATCCCTTATATTCAAAGGTATCTCCCTCTAAGAGGGTCACTATATTTGCCATCAACTCTGAAAGCTCCTTAAAATTAGACAGCTTCATCATCTCTTCTTCTAAGGCTTCATCTTCTCCCCCTATAAGCTCTTTTTCATCTATCTCCTTTATTTGGAACTTTAAATACTCTATCTTGTCTTTTAACTCTTCGTCGTCTAGCCTGTCCTTATTTTTTAATCTTAAGAGTCTCCTATATTCTGAATATTCTTCTTCTATTATTGCCTTTAATTCCTTTCCTTCATTAGATAGAAAAGAATCAATCATATCCAAATGGTTCTTTTGGTCTAATAAGAGCTGGTGTTGGTGTTGACCATAAATATCAACCAGGTATTCCGTTATTTTTTTTATTTCACTGGCTGGATATGTTCGGCCGTTGATCTTTGATATGCTTTGAGACCCCCTCCTTATATCCCTAGATAAGATTAATAAGTGATCTATTTCCATATCTAATTCAGACTTTATGTGTTCTCTTAGGCTACCATCTATTTCAAAAATTGCCTCAATAAAGGCTGAATCCTTTCCATCCCTTATCAAGTCCCTGCTTCCCCTTGAGCCAAGAGCCATATTTAAAGCATCAAAAATTATGGACTTACCAGCACCTGTTTCCCCTGTAATAATATTAAGTCCATCTTTAAATCTTATATGTAATTTATCTATTATTGCAAAATTTTCTATATTTAACTCTACCAGCATTTATTCACCTAAAAGCTTCTTCAACAATTTTTTCAATCATTTGTTCCTTAGTTTTTCCAGACTTTATTAAAGAAATATACTCAATATTCCCCTTGCCACCTTTGATTGGTGAGTGAGATAAGTATTCAAAATAATATCCTTGAACCTCTATATATTCTGCAATGGCTTTTAATACTCTTATATGCTCTTTTCTATCTTTTACAATACCCTTTTTAGCTACACCCCTGCCAACTTCAAATTGAGGTTTTATCAAGGCTGCAATAAAACCATCTTCCTTTAGAAATTCAAAGGCCTTGGGTAAAACTTTAATGATAGATATAAATGAAACATCAATGGATATAGCATCAAAGTCATAAGGAAAAGATTCTACATCTCTTATGTCTATCCCTTCCATAACTATAACCCTACTATCTTCCCTTAAGCTATCGTCTAACTCGTCTGAACCAACATCTAAAGCCACAACTGATTTAGCACCATTTCTAAGCATGCAATCAGTAAAGCCTCCAGTCGATGCACCAATGTCTAAGCATTTCAAATTTTCAAAGGATACAAGCCCCTCATCAATTAACTTCTGTAACTTTACCCCACCCCTGCCGACAAATTCATATAGGGGTGTTATTTCAATTTGAGGATTTTCACTTAGCCTTGTAGATGGTTTAGTAATTACTTCTCCATCCAGTCTTACAGACCCTCCCTTGATAAATTCAATTGCCTTTTCCCTTGATTTTACTAATCCATTCCTTACCAAGTATACATCTAATCTTTCCATTATTTTTCTCTATTAATCAACATCTTGGAAAAAGCCTCTATAAAGCTTGTATCTTGACCTAATAACTTCAAGGCTTTAAGAGCATTACTTTTTGTTTTCTCAGCCATTTCCCTTCCTATCTTTTCTCCTAATACTGTTGGATAGGTTGGTTTTCTTGCCCTATTATCCTCTTCAAAATCTAAAAAGTCATCGGTTATTTGAAAGGCCATTCCTAAATTTTCACTAAAATCTTTCAATATCTCCATTTCTTCTTTATTAGCTCCACCAAGCAGACCACCTGCTATAATGGAAGCCTTTATAAGGCCACCAGTCTTCAAAGAAATCATTTTTGATAATAGTCTTTCTCCCTCTTCATTGCCCAAGTTTTTATAGTCTTCTAAGGTCACTTCAATATCTATGGACTGACCTCCAACCATACCTTTACTACCTGATAAACTAGCGATAATATCAAAGGCCTGCAATACATTATCTATTTTTTCAGGATATTTCTCACTTGTATCCAACAAGGCTTTTGAAATTATTTCATAGGAAGCATTTAAAAGGTAATCACCTATTAATACAGCCATGCCTTCGCCAAAGACTATATGGGTGCTTGCCTTCCCCCTTCTCAAACTGTCATTGTCCATAGAAGGCAGGTCATCATGGACTAGGGAGTAAGAGTGGATTAACTCAATGGCTACTGCAAAGGGATAAACAATGTCATTTAAGAAGTCTTCATCCTTTGCAAACATGTCATAGGTCTTTACAAGAAGTAAGGGTCTCAACCTTTTACCTCCTGGAACAGTAGCATAAATAGCTCCCTCATATATGGTTTCCATATCTCTATCTTTTAAACTGTCTATGGTTTTTTCAATTTTAATATTTATTTTTTCAATTTCACTGTCTAGCTTTATTAAAAAATCATCCATATATGTCTAATAAGTCCTCCTTGACCATGTCCCCCATCTCCCTATTAATAACTTCTACCTCATTTTTTAAGCTATTAATTTCTTTAACCATCTTTTCATGGAGTTCTACTCCTTCTTTATACAATTTAACCGAATCATTTAAACTAATTTCTTCAGATTTCAAGGATTCTAAAATCTCGTCAAGCCTCTTCATTGAATCTTCAAATTTCATTTACTTCCTCCTTCAAAATTTCAGTAGTCCTTGCTATGACCCTACCGTCTAATAATTCTATTGAAATATCTTCATTTAACTTCAAAGAATCTATGGAGTTGATGTATTCTCCCTTATTATTTTTAATCAGGGCCCTGTTTGACACCTTAACAGATGGGTTAAGCTTTAATAAATTATTATATGTCCCTGCTAAAATATTAATGTTCCTGTTAAAAGAATTTTCTATTTGTCTGTTTAGGTTTCCCCTTATTGTTGCCAGCAAACTGGCTTTTTTTTCTATTTTATAAAGGGGGTTTTCCTTATCTAATAAGAATTTTTTTTCTTTAATTTTCTGTTCAGAAACTTGTAGTCTATATAAAAAATTAGCATTTATCTCATTTATTTTACTATTAAAACTATCAATATAATTTAAGTTAGAGTTTACAACTATCTCAGCTGCTTGGGTAGGTGTTTGAGCTCTTATATCCGAAGAAAAGTCTGTTATTACAAAGTCGGTTTGGTGACCAACTGCAGATATCACAGGAATTTCAGAAAAAAAACAAGTCCGTGCAAGAGATTCATCATTAAATGCTGATAAGTCTTCAAAAGAACCCCCGCCCCTCGCTATAATGATAATGTCTGGCTTAAGGTCATCATTAAAATATTTAATACCTTCTTCCAAGTTTTTAGCAGCATCTAGGCCTTGCACTAAAGAAGGAAATATCTGAATATTAAACTTTAACTTACTCCTCTTTAAGGCATTTAAAATATCATGTATTACTGCTCCTGATGGGCTAGTAACTATTCCTATTTTATAAATGAATTGAGGTAGGGCTCTTTTCTTATCCTCATCAAATAAGCCTTCTTTTCCTAATTTTTCCTTCAGTTCAATAAATTTTTTGTGTAATTCACCGATTCCTATTTCTTCAATGCCTGTAGCTATAAGAGAGTATTCCCCTCTGGATAGAGTTACTTGAAGCCTACCCGCAATGCCGATTTCTTTACCATCATAGATATCAATCTGAGTATTGGAAGATATCTCTTCAGGAATTACAACCTTTAAAATACTTTTGTTGTCCCTTAGAGTAAGGTATATATTGCCATTGTCATGATACTTTACATTTTGAGCTTCACCCTTTACAGATACATCTGAAAGTATAAAATCTGTAAGTAATAACTTAGCTACATAGCCATTGATTTCTGAGACCGTAAAGTATGAACTCACTCCCTTTCCTCCTCAACAACAGAGCCTAGAACTCCATTAATAAACTTGTAGGAGTCGTCCCTGCAATAAAGCTTAGCATTTTCAATAGCTTCATTGATTATTACATTTATTGGAATGTCTTCCCTAAAGGCTATTTCATAAACAGATACTCTCAGAATCGCCAAATCGACCCTCCCTATCCTTGATATGTCCCAGTCTTTCAAGTGTTTGGATATGAGAGAGTCTATTTTATCTTTATTATTAGAAAAACCTTCCAATATTGAACTGGCAAATTCTTCTTCATCTTCATTTAATTCCATGTCTTGTGGATTTAAATCTGAATCCTTATAACTTTCAATTTGTTTTTGAAAAAAGCCTTTTGAAAAGTCTTCATTAACATCTGCCGAATAAAGAATTTTAACAACAGTATCCCTAGCCTTTTTCCTGCTCATCTTTATCTTCCTTGCAGTGCTGTTCTATGATACTCTTTATCTACAGTAATACCTTCAACATAAACATCTATTTTAGTTATATTCAAATCAGTCATCATGGTTACAGATTCTTTAACAGCTTCTTGAACTCTTTCAGCTATCTCTACAACATTCATACCATACTCGACAAATATGAATAATTCCAACTCAAGAGCACCTTCAATAAAGGCAACCTTTACACCCTTTGTGTCACTTGCCTTTATTTTAAACTTTAATGATAGGTCATCTGTAAGTGTTCCACTCATCTTTGTAACCCCATCAACAGATAAGGCAGCAACAGTAGCTATGACTGAGATTACATCACCTGAAATTTTTATTTCGCCGTTTTCTCTAACTTCATAAGTTTCTAACATAATCCACCTCCACAAAGAAATTATATCAAATAACAGGGCTTATTTCAAGAAGAAAGAAAAACCCCACCATGTTGGTGAGGTTTTTGAATATAAAATATTGATTATTCAATTACTAATTATTCTTCGTCATCAGATTCATCTGAACAAGTGCAGCCACATCCGCATCCACAGTCATCATCAAAGTCGTAGTCATCATCATCGTCATCATAGAAGTCAAAGTCGTAATCATCATCTAAGTCCCATAGGTCATCTTCATCTGAATCAAATACATAGTCCTCAACCTCGGATAAATCTTCATCTAGTAAGTCTAACATTTCTGCAATTTCTTCTTGGTCCATTTGCATCTCGTCAATTTCATCTGCAAAATCTTCCAATACATCAATTATTTCAGAAAGAACTCTTCCTTCTTTACTTTTTTCATCTAAGTTAAGACCATCTGCTAATCCTCTTAAATAAGCAACTCTTTCAATTAAATAAGTCATAATATACCCTCCTTATACTCTTGACAAATACTCACCAGTTCTGGTATCTACTTTAATGATGTCCCCATTATTTACAAATAATGGTACATTTACAACAGCTCCTGTTTCTACAGTTGCCGGTTTAGTAGCTCCTGTTGCAGTATTACCTTTAACTCCAGGTTCAGTATGAACTACCTCTAATTCTACATTGTTAGGCGCAATTACTTCAAAAGCTTTACCTTTATAAAATCTAACTATTGCAGAATCATTTTCCTTTAAATAAGTAATTGCATCCTCCACAATTGCCTTGTCAAATGGGAACTGTTCATAAGTTTCATTATCCATGAAATAGTAGAGTTCTCCCTCATTATAAAGATATTGCATGTCCTTATGTTCAATTTGAGCCAATTCAAATTTTTCCGAAGGGTTAAAGGTTACTTCCTTTGTGCCACCACTCATTACTGACCTAATAGTTGCCCTAACAAAGGCTGCACCTTTTCCAGGTTTAACATGTTGGAAGTCTATAACTTGAACAACATCATTATCATAAACAAAAGTTACACCATTCCTAATATCACCAGCTGAAATCATAACAATCCTCCTAATTCATATAGGGTCTTTCGACCTCGGATAGATTATACCAATAAAAGATTGCCAATACAAGATATTTTTTCTTTATTGACTCAATCTTAATATTAGCAATCCATAAAAGCTTTAAGTATATTAATTAAACTTCAAGGTTTTGTAATATTTCCATTTCTGACTCACTTAGTATTTTCATAAGGTCAATAATAATTAATAACCTCTTATCATCAAGTTTTCCAACTCCAGTAATGTATTTCCTGTCAATTCCACCAGTAAAAGTTGGAGCTTCATCAATTTTATCATCTGAAACCCTTAAAGTTTGGCTTGCCTCATCGACAATAAATCCAACTTCTCTGTCATTAACATTGACAACAATAATTCTAGTGTCTTTTGTAACTTCACTTTCTCCCAAATGAAGTCTCTCTTTTAGGTTAATAACAGGTATTACATTTCCCCTGTAATTTAATACACCTTCAATAAAGCTTGGCGCATCTGGGATTGAAGTAGATTCTTCATAAGCACTTATTTCTTGCACATTCATAATGTCGATTCCAAATTCACTCTTACCTAGTTTAAAAACTACAAATTGATTCTCTGCCATTTGGCCTACCCCCTTATTAATATCTAATTTGAAAAAATCTTTCCACTTTTCACAACGAAGAATGTATGATTAATACCAAAATGATATATCATGTACTGAATATTAGGAACATCTAAGCATACAAGGTCGGCCTTCTTTCCCGGAGTAATGCTTCCAATTTCTCCCTGCCTTCCAATTGCTGATGCTCCGTTAATAGTTACAGCAGTTAAAACTTCTTCTGGTGTCATCTTTAGAGATAGAGACGCCATTTGCATAGCAAGTTGTATGTTTTCTGTAGGCGAGCTTCCCGGATTATAGTCTGTAGAAATCGCTACAGGAACGCCTGCTTCTATCATCTTCCTTGCATTAGCGTGTATATTTTTTTGTAAATTAAAGCTTGTTGCCGGTAAAAGATTAGCTATTACACCGGCCTTAGCCATGTCTTCTATTCCCTGATCTGACGCAGCTAGTAAATGTTCAGCTGAAACCGCCCCAACTTCTGCAGCTAATTCTGCTCCACCTAGTGGTACAATTTCATCTGCATGTACTTTTAACTTATACCCAAGTTTTTTACCGGCTAATAATATTTTTTTTGAGTCTTCTACGGAAAAAACTCCTTCCTCACAAAAAACATCTAAAAATTCAGCTAAATTCATTTCTTTAACCTTTGGCAAGTAGTCTTCAATCATAAGGTCTATATACCCATTAGGATTTTCTTTAAATGCTGGAGGTACAGCATGGGCAGGCATAAAGGTTGAAATAACATCTACTGCATGCCTTTGATTTAATTCCCTAGCCACTTCTAGCTGTTTTATCTCAGTTCCAAAATCATCTAAGCCATAGCCTGACTTTGCCTCAACAGTTGTGGTCCCATAGGACATCATAATTTGCAAACTTTTTGCTGCCTTATCAAATAATTCATTAAAAGTCGCTTCCTTTGTTGCCCTAACTGTAGAAAGTATCCCCCCACCTTGTTTTAATATTTCTAAATATTCTACACCCTTAAGCTTCATGTCAAGTTCATTTTCCCTTGAACCACCATGTACTAAATGTGTATGGGAGTCGACAAAACCCGGTACAACCGTCATGCCTGTGCAGTCAAGGATGGTTGTATATTTATCGAAATCAATGTCTAGGGGTACCGGAGTGTCTCCATACGACATTATCTTATCGTCTTTTATTGCAACATAAGCATTCTTAAGTGGTGCAATGTTTTCAATTTCTTTCTTCCTCCAAGGACCTGGAGGTCCATCCATAGTATAAAGATTTCCTATGTTTATTAAAATTACATCTGCCTTCATATCTTACTCCATCATACGAGATTCTAATATTTGAGAAATATCAAAGCCCGAAAGTTGTAAATAGTATTCTGCAACATCTGCTATGGCTCCCATAGGAACAAGTCCAATAATTTCAGACTCTATTACATTAACACCATATCTTGCAGCTTCTCTCTTTACTGCTTCAAATACTCTCATGACACCTGTCTTAGTATAATCGGTCAAATTCATAGAAACTTGAGTAATTCCTTTCTCCTCAATTTCTAATCCCATAGCCTTGCAATATGTGAAGCCACCGGTCTTTGCCCTGATAGTCTTTGCAATAGCCTTAGCTATTTCAACATCCTTTGTATTTAAATTAATATTATAAGCTACTAAAGGCATCCTTGCTCCAACAGCAACTGCACCTGATTTCTCGTTAAAGTTTTCTGAACAGTAATCTGGCTTCCATTCAGCCTCTTTCATTTTTTCAGCCATGCCTTCATATTGTCCCCTTCTAATATCAGCTAAGTTTTCCCTGTGAGGAGCTGAAGCAGATTTTTCATATAAAAATACAGGAATCTTTAACTCATTTCCAATTCTTTCGCCTAATTTTCTCGAATATTCAACTGCCTCTTCTACAGTTATATCTTTAATTGGAATAAGTGGCATTACATCAGTTGCTCCCATTCTAGGGTGGCCACCCTTATGCTTTCTCATATCTATCAACTCACTTGCCACCTTACAAGCTTTAAAAGCAGCATCGATTACTGCATCTGGTGCTCCTAAAAATGTAACAACTGAACGATTATGGTCTTTATCAGATGAGTAATCCAATAATTTTACGCCCTCTGTCTCTCTTATTGGGTCTAAAATCTTTTCTACTACACTCTTATCAATTCCTTCACTAAAATTTGGAACACATTCTAATATTTTTGCCATAATATCCTCCTTATTTCATCAACCTATCTATTAGTTCTTCCTCTGGAATAAATGGAATTGTTATTGTTGTTTCCATTTCTTCCATCTCATTATATTCTTCAGAAGTGGAAATCGCATTTTCATTTCTAGCCCAAGCCCTTCTTGCAACTCCACCCATTACATCCCATGGGATTGCAGTCCTTATTATTTCGTCAACCCTTTCAGACCCATCTAAAACTAAACCAAAACCACCATTAATAGCCTTACCAATACCAGTTCCACCACCATTATGAAGGGCAATTAAGCTCATACCCCTTGCAGCATTGCCTGCATAACATTGAACAGCCATATCTGCAGTAATGTTTGAGCCATCTTTGATGTTTGAAGTTTCTCTAAAAGGTGAATCTGTTCCTTGAGTATCGTGGTGGTCTCTTCCAAGCATTACAGGACCTATTTCCTTATTCCTAACCATTTCATTAAATTTCAAAGCAATATTCATCCTACCTAAGGCATCTGAATAAAGGATTCTCGCCTGAGTTCCAACAACAAGCTTATTCTTCATCGCATCCCTTATCCAAACCCAGTTGTCCCTGTCCTGACCCCTTCTGTCCGGATTAATTACAGACATAGCAGCCCTGTCTGTCTTTTCAAGGTCAGACTCTTTACCACTTAAGCAAACCCATCTGAAAGGACCATATCCATAATCAAACAAAATCGGTCCCATAATATCTTCCACATAGGAAGGAAAGATAAAACCTTCAGACTCATCAATTCCGTTTTTTGCAATCTCTTTAACTCCGGCATCATAAACTGCCTTTAGGAAACTATTTCCATAGTCAAAGAAATATGTTCCCCTGTCGTGAAGTATCTTTATTAGTTCGTAGTGTTTTTTTAGACTCTTGTCGACAAGCTCTGTAAACTTTTTGTGATCTTCCTTTAACATCTTAGTTCTCTCTTCAAATGTTAGACCTTGAGGACAATAGCCTCCGTCATAAGGAACATGGCAAGATGTTTGGTCTGACAGTAATTCTATCTTTATATTTTTATCAACAGCATATTGTAATAGGTCAATGATATTCCCATGATAAGCTATTGCTACACCCTTCTTCTCCTTTAGGTATTCATCAACTTTTTTAAATAAAACTTCCAAGTCATCATAGCATTCATCTATCCAGCCCTGGTCAAGTCTTGTTTTAATCCTAGAATAATCCACCTCTGCAATAACACCAACTGCATTAGCTATATTAGAAGCCTTACCCTGTGCCCCACTCATTCCACCAAGACCGGAACTTACAAATAAATGACCTGATAAGTCTTCATCATCTTTTATACCCAATTTTAACCTACCGGCATTTAAAATAGTATTATATGTCCCATGAACAATACCTTGAGGTCCTATATACATCCAACCGCCTGCAGTCATCTGACCATAGCTTGAACAACCCATGGCAACAGCCTTTGCCCAGTGATAAGGGTCATCAAATTCACCTATCATTAGACCGTTTGTTATAATTACCCTTGGGGAATTTTTAGATGACTTGAATAGTCCCAGAGGATGACCTGAATGCAATACTAAGGTTTGTTCGTCTGTCATCTCTTCCAAGTATTTTTTAATTAGATGGTATTGCATCCAGTTTTGGCAAACTTGACCTGTTTCTCCATATGTTACTAGCTCGTATGGGTAAAGGGCAACTTCAAAGTCTAGATTATTATCTATCATTACTTGAAAGGCTCTACCCTCTATGGTTTTTCCCTTGTATTCGTCTATAGGTTTCCCATATAGCCTTCCCTTTGGCCTATACCTGTAGCCATAGATTCTACCACGAGTTTTTAACTCCTCCAAAAATTCAGGTGCAATCTTTTCATGGTATTCCTTTGGAATGTACCTAAGAGCATTTTTTAGAGCCAACCTCATTTCATTTTCCGAAAGGTTGAGCTCCCTCATTGGAGCCCTTCTAATGCCCTCTTCAAATTCAGGATAGTCTGGAAAATAATCAAGTACAGCTTCAAACCTCACATCTATTACCCCCTATTTCAATATTTTCATATCTCGCAGCCTCAAAGGACTTTTCTGAAATCACATAAGTGTCTGTTAACATATCTGCTAAATGCTGTCTATTACTTGTAAAAATAACCATTAGGTATAAAAATGGAATTTTTTCCATTATGAAACGACCAAAAATTTCTCTAACTATAACTGTCGATAAGCTAAGCCTTTCTCTATCCTCTTCAACCAGCCTTATTGAGCAAATCATCTTTCCAAGTGTATAGCCATTTGATAAATAGGTAAAAATTGAAAAATAAAGAAGAGTAGCCAATATGGTTAAAAATTCACTCATATGCCAAATAGAAAGTGCATTCATCAATGGATTAATAGTTATTCTTGATAAGCCCCAAATAGCAAATGAATCAATTAAATATGCAATCATTCTTATGAAAAATCCGGCAAAAAATACTCTAGGTAATCTTGAAACTGAATCTTCAGACTTTACTTTTGTATTTTCATTTTGATAATGGCTTTTTGTTTCATAAACACTTTCAAAATTATTCGCATTTTCTGTGTCATGTTTATCTTCTGCTTCATAAGTGTTTTTTAAGACTTCTTCTTGTATATCTTCATTCCTCTCTATAATATTATTATCTTTTTCATAATCCATAATATCACCTACCATATATATACATCAAGGTAGGGATAGATGCTTCCTCTGCCTTTTTAATAAAAGCATTGATTGCAGATTCTATATCTCTTTCATTTGATTTAAAGGAAAAGAGGCTACTATATGGTGTCATGTTCCTAGTATGTTGAAAAACTTCAGCTCCTGCTATTCCATAGTCTTCTTGAATTATATTTATGACCTCGTCATAGTAGGCTATATCATCAATTAATTTTAATTTTTTTGCTTGAGTTCCATCAAATATCCTTCCATCAGCAAAGCTCAAGACTTCTTCCCTTGGCATATTTCTTCCCTCTGCAACTAAGTCCACAAACCTATTGTAAGAAAGATTTATCATCTCTTGCATATAGCCCTTTTCTTCCTCTGTCATAGGCCTGGTTGAACTCATAATATCCTTGTGTTCTGCACTTTTAATAACATTTGGTTTTACGCCAAGATTGCTTAAAAGTTCAGACATATCATAGCCGGACATAATAACTCCAATTGACCCAGTCAGGGTCTCCTCTGAAGCAAAAATCTTATCTGCCATAGCAGAAACATAGTAACCTCCGCTGGCAGACATGCCTTCAAAAACTGCATAGACGGGAATATCCTTTTGTTGGATTTCGATTATTTTATCCTTGACCATGGCACTTTCATAAACACCACCACCCGGTGAATTAACCTTTATTACAACACCCTTAACTGTTGGGTCTGTCAAAGCAGATTCTAAAGATTCCATAACTAATGTATGGTCGTAGCCATATGTTGAACCTGATGTAATTACACCTTGAATTGGTACAACCAGAATCCTTTTGCTAATATCTCCAGAAACGAGTACATTTTCCACCTTTTCATTTTTGAATAAGTCCTTAAAATAGCCACCAAAAATATCAGTTTCCGGTAGTTTTTCTCCTGTTCCAAAGAACATGGATACTATTAAAAGGATTACTGCGATTGCAACTGCAATCCATCTTTTTTGATTCATAAAAACCTCCTTAATATATAACCTACTATTATTTTACACTAAAGTTGAAAAAAATAAACTCTTTTTTGTCATTCTTTTAGAAATTGTTAAAGAATTTAGTTTTATCTGGTCTAAAAAAGCGTAGGAAATCCCTACGCTTTAATTTTATTTAAACCCTTTGTTAACCTTTCAAGTCCCTCTTGAATCAAGCTTGTTGGACACGCAAGATTCCACCTCATAAAACCTGAACCATTGTCTCCAAAAATATATCCGGAATTAAAGAATAGTTCACATTTCTGTTCTAAGAACTTATCTAGCTCCTCATTTGTCATATTTAAAGCTCTAAAGTCAAGCCATTGTAAATATGTCCCTTCAATTAGTCTAGCTTTAATTTCTGGATGGTGTTCCTTTAAATAGTCATGAACAAGTCTTTGGTTTGTGTCAATTAGCTTTAATAACTCATCAAACCATCCTTCACTTTCATTATAGGCAATCTCACAAGCTTTAAAGCTTAAAGAACTTATCGGTATGCCTTTTACCTCGTTTAATCCGGCAATAAATCTTTCCTTTATCTTAGGATTTTTTATTATTATATTTGACAAAGACATGCCCGCTAAATTAAAGCTCTTTGATGTAGCTGTACAAGTTATTGTCCTATCTGCTAACTCTTCTGATAGGGTTTGGAAAACAGTATGCTTATATCCCGGCATTATTAAATCATGGTGTATTTCATCAGAAATCAATAATAAGTCATGTTTTAATACAATTTCAGCTACTCTTTCAAGCTCTTCTTTTTTCCATACCCTACCTACAGGATTGTGTGGTGAGCAGAAAAGAAGTATCTTGTTTTCTTCCTTGCTTGCCAGCTCATCAAGTAAATCAAAATCAATTGTATAATAATTGTCTTTATCAAGTTTTAAAGGACAGTCAACCCTTGTTCTCTTATTTTCTTCGATAGCAAAATAAAAAGGATGGTAAACAGGACTCATTACTATTACCCCATCACCCTTATTTGAAAAGACCCTAATTGCATTAAAAAATGCCGGTACAATACCTGCAGTAACTTGAATCCATTCTGCCTTTACATCAAAATTATGTCTTCTCTTCATCCAAGAAATTACAGAATCATAATAAGCCTTTGTAGGGCTGGAGTATCCCAATACTACTTCATCAAGAAACTTTTTAAGACCCTCAATAACTTCCGGTGAGTTTTTTAATTCCATGTCAGCTACAGAAAAAGGAATAACACCCTTTGACACATCAGGCTTTTTTTCTCTCATCATTGCCCATTTACCGGACCCATGTCCCTCCCTATTTGGTACAGTTGTAAAATCGTATTTCATCTTTTTACC
>JAAYNG010000118.1 GCA_012520935.1 Tissierellia bacterium
AATTTGAAAAAAATTTGGGCTTTAGCCTTTACTCTTGACATGTTTAGAGTATATTTTACAATGGTGAGAAACTTTGTTGATGGAGGTGTTCGATTTTATTTTGTCCAAAAAAGTGTTGACATTCCACCTCCCTATTTAACAGAATATCTTAATATGGTTTTTAGCTTTTCCTCTGCTGTCCTATTTTTATTATTTAAATAAATTTCCCTGTGTGAATCTTTGAGTCGAGTAAGCTTTAATTCATCTCTTAATAGGTCCATCTTTTCGAATGAATGATGCTCATTGTCATAACTTCCAATATGAAGTATTTGTATCGATTTACCATCTTCAATTCTTTTAAAAGAAATTTCATCATATAGATGGCTAGGTTTTTTCTTTTTAACAGTTTCCAAAGCTTCATTAAATAATTCTTCAGTGATGAAATCCGCTTGTTTAATCATTATAGTATATATTAATTTACTTTTGTCTAATGTTTCTTCTTTTTGCCCTCTCCAAATTCCTTCCAACGGAAAAACTGTGAAGTCTGTAATCTTATCCTCTGTTTCATTTTTCATTTTTGACTTGAATATCATTTTTATTGAATAGGCAAGGGAATAAAGAGCAGAAACTTTATTAGAAAAGTCAGCATTATTTGGATTTCCAATCCCATCTATTGCAATAAATTGTTGTGAGGGAACTATTATTAATTTAGGTTTTTCTCTAGCTCCATAAAAGTTTTTTTCACTTTTCTTCCACTCGTACTTCAAATAAATCAACCCCTTTATAGTTATAGGGATATTATAAGACATATAACTGGACACCTATTGTCAAGTTATATGTTTTTTTGAAATATTTTTTGTTATTTCTTTAATTTTTTCTCGAATCTCTTTTGGTTCTAAGACTTCTATTAAATCACCATAAGAAAAAATATAACTGTAAAGCTGATAATCCTTTGGAATTTCTATTTCAGCATAGAGATAGCCATCTTTATCTTCAATAGTATTTCTCCCTAACTCATCAAAAACTCTGAAAGCAGCTTTTTTATCAAATTTTACCTTTAATTGTATTGTTTCTTCATTATTTATTTCTTTATTTAATACGATGTCGTTGTAATCATCTGTAAAATTAAAGTCTGATAGTTCAAAGTTTTCAATCCTTGAAAGTTTGAAGAATCTAAAATCATTTCTAAGTAAACAAAATCCATAGAGATACCAACTTTGACCCTTGAAAACTAATCTAACCGGTTTTACTTTGCGATTAGTTTCCTCTTTACTACTATAATAAGTAAAGGTGATTATTTTTTTATTTATAATTCCTTCTTTAATATTATCAAAAACTTTTTTTGAATTATTGTTTTGCCAGTTTGTAAAGTCCACTTCTATCCAATTGGTTTTCTTTACTTTGAATAGGGCAGCAAGTTTTGATAAAAGCTCCTCATTGTTTTCATTGGTAGCTTCCTGACCTTTAAGAGCAGTCATAATCCTTTCTTTCTCATCTTTAGAAAGCAAGGAAGAGCGAAGAATAAAGTCATCTGCTATTTCTATTCCTCCACCCTTTCCTTGTTTTGCAAAAATAGGCACTCCTGCCCCACTTAAATTATCTATATCTCTATATATTGTTCTTTCAGATACTTCAAACTTTTCCGAGAGTTCTTTTGCAGTTACTTTTCCCTTGTCTAGTATGTAGTATAAAATTCTAAACAACCTATTATTGTTCATATTAACACCTATAAATATTATATACCTATACAAATTTCTTTAATTTTCTTTTTACCCAAAACAATAAACAAATTAAATATAAAAAGATGCTTATTCCACAATTTCAGCAATAAGCATCCTAATTATTATTTCAGCTCTTTCAATAATTCTTTTGTAAAGTTCCAAACTCTTTCAAGAGAAGAAATACTTACCCTCTCATGATAAGTGTGTGCATCAAGCTGTGTCGGACCAAAACTAATCATATCGCAATCAGGCAAGGCTCCTTTTAGGATTCCACATTCCAAACCTGCATGGATAGCATTTACTTCCGGTTCTTCTCCATATAATCTCTTATAAACAGAAACTGCTTTCTCCCTTACCTTGGAATTTAATTCGTATTCCCAAGCTGGGTAATCACTTGCTCTAATTGCTTCCCCGCCACATAATTTTGTCAAGCTAATCAATTTTTCAATTAAATAGTTTTGTGCAGACCTTTGACTCCCCCTTACGCTAGTTTCAAGAGTAATAGTTCCATTTAGATCCCTTAATACACCTTGGTTTAATGAAGTTTCAACCAAATTATCAATTGCAAGGCTAATCCCTTGAACACCTTGTGGCATTAAGAATAAAAATGTTGCAAGTTCTTTAGATAATTTCTCATCGTACATGTCTGCCGGTGATTCAATTTTCTCAAAAGTAATTTCTGCATCAGGGTCAGATATAACCAACTCAGATAATAAGTTCTTTTTAACTCCTTCTAAAATTTCTATTGCTTTCTCACTATCTCTTACTGAAATAATAGCATCTGAAGAAAGAGCAATAGCATTATGTTTTGAACCTCCATTAATCGTCGAAATATAAAATTCTCCAGCTTCACTTAGGGCATAAATTAATCTTCCTAAATGACTAATTGCATTACCTTTTTGCTTATGAATTTCAACACCGGAATGTCCTCCGGAATAATTCGAAATAGAAATTTTTATTGCCTCTCCGTTAAAAGGAATCTTATTACCTTTAAAAGTAGATTCAACATTTGCCCCACCGGCACATGAAACTATGAAGACACCCTCATTATCAGTATCTATATTTAAAAGTGTTTTACCCTTAAAATTCGTACCGTCTACAGCAAGTGCTCCATCCATTCCTGTTTCTTCTGCCGATGTGATTAAAACTTCTATCGGTGGGTGTTCTAATTCTTTTGAATCAAGTATCGCCATAGCCATCGCAACAGCAATTCCATTATCTGCACCTAAAGTTGTATCCTTAGCCTTCAAATAGTCTCCATCATGAATAACTTCAATTGGGTCAGTCAAAAAGTCGTGTTTAGATTCTGGTGTTTTTTCACACACCATATCCATATGGCCCTGTATAATCACAGGAGAAGAATTTTCATAAGCTTTTGTGCCAGGTTTTTTAATAATTACATTCATAGCCTTGTCTTGAATAACTTCAAGCCCTCTTTCTTTTGCAAATTTCACTAAAAAATCAGATATTTCCTTCTCATTTCCGCTTTCTCTAGGAATCTTTGAAATTTCTAAGAAATGTTTAATGACTTCCTTTGGTTCTAAATTTTCCATAATAACCCCCTATATTAATTTGTTTAATTCCTCTTCACCAAATATATAAGCCATGTTGCAAAAATGACATAAAACTTCTGCCCCGCCATCTTCTTCTATCATGGACTTAATTTCATCTGGTCCCAAACTCTTTATCATTCTGAGAACATTTTCTCTACTGCACGAACATTTATAAATAATTTCCTTTTTATCAAGTATCTCTATTTCAAAATCTTTCAAAACAAATTTAGCAATTTCTTCTGGACTCATGCCTTTATCTATAAGTGAAGAAATCGAATCTGCTGCCTTTATCGACTCCTCAATTTTTTCTAGAGTTGACTCATCAACTCCTGGTAATAATTGGATTAAATAACCACCTGCTGCTCGAATGGATAAATCAATATCAACCAAAACACCAAGTGCAACCGCTGAAGGTATCTGTTCACTTGACATATAATAATAGGCGAAGTCTTCTCCAATTTCTCCAGAAATTATTGGTGAAACACCAATATATGGCTCCTTAAGTCCTAAATCTGAAATAACAGTGATATTCCCTTCAGTGCCGACTACTCCTTTTACATTCAACTTCCCATTAGGATACGAATCTGAATCAGCCATAGGATTCGAAGCATATACTTTTGCTTCCCCCTTATTGTTTGAAACAGCAATCATTGTTCCGATAGGTCCACCGCCATCCATCTTAATTGTTAAACTATCTGTATCATTGTTTAACATTGCACCCATCAGGAAGCTTTGGGTCAATAACCTACCCATTGCTGCAGATGATGGTGCTGCAGGAGAATGTATCCTTTCCATTTCTCTAACAGCTTGGGTTGAATTAATAAAAAATCCTCTTATTTTTTTACTTGAATCCACAACTCTTATTAAATAATCTTTCATTTGTTTTCTCCTAGTCTTAGCTTGTTGTATTTTCTTTAATTACCCTTCTCTTTCTTCTTTTCCTTCTTTTAGGAACTATAATAGAAAAAATTCCTGAGGTGCAAAGGGACACAACTCCAATAATACCTAACAACATTATTGTCATAAGGTTTCCTAAGTTTTCTTCAGCAACTAAGTTATTAGCAATTGCTAAAAATTTAAACACCCCTACTATTAAAATAATAATCCCTAAAATATACTTCACCCAACCAAAATCTCTAAATAAAATTGCAACTAATACAGTTGCTACAACAACAAATAAACTTAAAATAATTATAAATTTAGTCATATCGTTGCCTAATTCTAGTTGCGAAAGAAGTTCTTTTACCATTTTGACCTCCTAATAATCAATTTTTTTAATTCCAAGATTTTGGAAGTTTTGCAAAATCTCATCCAAATTTCCTGTAATCCACTCACTCATAACAACTTCTGCCCCTTTTGGGAGCTCCAACCTCAATAAAATTCTATCCATAATAATTTTATTTTCAACTGGATATACATATAATTGTCCTCCCTGTTTAGTGATTAGTATATCTCCTTCTGGTGATGAAAATGCATCATCAACATCTGGGAAAGCACCTTTAATCGAACCCCACGGAAGGGATTGTTCATTATAACTAATTATTCTTTTAGGTATTTCCATGTTTATTTCCAAGTCTTCATATGGGCTTGTTCCATCCATAATATTTATTCTAGCTAACATTTTCCACAAACCGTTAATCCTTCTTATACCAAAATTATAATTAGAGAGTTCAAACTTGCTTTCTTCTCCTGCTTCTTTTAAATAATTTATATTCACAAGTTCCGCCACTGACTTACCAAAAATATCTTTAATATCTACATAATTACCAGTCTCGCTTGAATCCACCCTAAAAACCCTTAAATCATCAACTCCTGTAGAATAGTTCTTGCGACTAATTGAAATATAATCAAGTCCAAGATAATCAACCGATTCAATTACTGGTAAAATAACACTTACCGAACTTGTGTCTTCATTTTCAGAAGCCTTATTTGTAGTACCAATAGTTTCAATAACTACCCTTTCTGAATAAATTGAATCTTTTTCAGATTTTTTTGATTCTAGCTTTATTAATCCTCGCCTTCCAGGTCTTAATAATGATTCAGTATGAAAAATTTCATTTATTTTCTTATCTGAAAAACTAATTAACAATGTTTGATATTGGTGTCCATTATTTTCCGTATTGCTTTTTATTCCTAGTAAAATAGCATTTTTGTACTCATGTGTATCCATTTCAGCTCTCTTATTAGCTATTTGTTCTATTTTAATATTTTCTTTAATTTCTTCTGAAGCAACTTCTGGCCTTCCCTTAGAAAGTTTTAAAAAAACACCCTTATTATATAAAAGTAAATCTTTTTCATTCAATTTAATAAATTCATATGGTAGTTTATTTTCTCCATATGCTGAAACAATTATTACATCTGAATCAACTAAATCTATTTCATACGCTTCTATATTATAAAAACGCATAAGGTAATCTGACAATTTTACTTTTCTTATTCTATAGTAGGGTTTCCTTTGAAAATCTTCAGCAATAGAAATATAGTCCTTAGAAAAAAATACTTTCTCTCCTATGTAATCTATATCACCAACATTATTCATCGTATAATTAGAGTAAGCATCCTGAACTATCCATTCACCCATAAGTGGCTCTATAATATTATCTGGGGTTTCTATACCAGTTTCTGTTAAAACATTGATATCTTGGCAGGCTGTTACAAAAGCAAG
>JAAYNG010000119.1 GCA_012520935.1 Tissierellia bacterium
ATGCACTGCTCACAACAATTAGAGTCTAATTACTCTAAGCAATGCATGAATTATTTTTAATAAAAGTTCCTGAAACCCTTGATACTAAAGCATTTATGCACCCTGTCACTATTATGACACGTTCCCCGGTAGCCATAACCAAAAGAGCCTTCCGCCTCTTGTTTTCAAAGGCTTCTGCCACATTAACAATGGCTGCCTTTTGGTAGTACCTGCCGGAGATATCGTCATCAATAAGACCGGAAACATCAGCCAGTGTCTCCCTAAACCTCCTCCTATCCACAAGCCTTTGAAGTTCATCCTGACTGTAAAAACCCGATACCTTTCTTGGAGGGTAGTCGTCTTCAATAAACCAAGTGTCAAAACCGTTTGTGTAGAAAATAAGAGGAGCTTGGCCGGTTTCTCCCTTTAAAAGGTCCCCATAAATCTTCGCCTGCTCCCTGCCGGCAGAAGGGTCCACCATAGTCCTCTTAGCCTCAACCACAGCCAAAGGCAGGCCGTTTTTCCCCAGCAAAAGATAGTCAACAAAGCCCGTCCCTCCCTTATTGGGCATGCCACTTACCTTTCTTTCAAGCTCCACATTCTCGTTTAGCTTCCAACCGGCAAGCCTCAACCCTATATCTATGATTAACTTTCTGGTCTTTGCCTCATCAATCTTATCAAGCTCAAAGGAATAGTCAGAAGAAGACTTCACTTCCCTCCTGTTCTCTGTCAAATCCCTTCTGGTCTCTTCCGGCACTTCCCTCCTTAGGTCCTCAAGAGGTCTGTCCTTCTCGCCGGAAGTTTCCTCTGCCAGCTTTTCGACTACCAAAGGTCTTTCAGAAAATTTGACAGAAGAAGGAACCTTCCCCTCGTCAAAGTACCTTTCAGCAAAGTCCTCCCCATAGACATAGTCAATCCATTGGGTGTATTGGAAGAGGTAGTTCAAGGCAAGGACAGACTCTTCACGGGAAATCTTAACATTGGAATGGCTTGCAAGATTTCCAATCTTTCTTATGTAGTTTAGCAATGGAGGAATTTCAGAGTCAAGAATGTCTACAAATCCTTGGTCTGCCAAAAGGCTCGATAGGTTGTCCCTATAAGGTAGTGTCAAATCTTCGTCAACAGAATAGACCCACTTGGTGGCAAGCTCCATCGCCCTTCTGGTCATCATCATGGCAGAAATAGTAGACACAGCAAAAGAATCTTCAGCATTTACACAGGCAGGAGCAAAGGACCTGTAGTTCTTATTTTCCAATAAATATGTAAAATTTCCCATAAAATCCTCCTTTCATTAACAGCCGGCAAAGATTATATAAGTTCACAGGATAACCACCCTTCGCTCGTGATGAGGAAGGCTTACCCCAACTGTAGGGGCATACTATCCACCCGTTCCTCTAAAAGGCTATAATCATTACCCGAAAGTTCTGACCCCAACAAATTAATGCCCATTACTTTTTGAATAAAACTGGATCGCCACGCTTATGCTCGCGATGACGAAGGCTTGACCCTAACCGTACTTTTTGCCCTAGCTCGTCAACTCACCCTTAAAGGCCCTGTCCATCAAGGCAGCAAATAAGGTCTCCTTTTCCTCCAAAGACTTCTCCAAAATCCTTTTTTGCTCTTCGATTAGTTTGACCTTGTTGGCAAAGGATTCTTGAAGGGACAAAGGGGGAAGTGGAATATCTAATTCTTCTAGGTCACCTTTTGTAATAGCTTCCCTAGTTGCCCCTCCTGCTGTTGCAATATTGTATAGCTTTCTCTTATACGATTTATTTTTTAATAAGTTTGCTAAATAATTACTATTAACTTCTTTAGTTGTTCTAATAATAGAAACATGTTGATTAACCCTTGCTGGTAATATATTTTCTGGCACAATACATGTTCTCATTATAGAAGCACCTGTAATATTAAATAAAATATCTCCTTTCTCAACAACTACATTATTTAAATCTCTTGCTTGTTTATCATCAATAAATGCTAAGCCATCATATAAAAAACCGTCATCATATACATTCATGCTTCTAATTAATGATATCCCTTCACTTTTATAGGCTTCTTCTCCACCTCTAGGTGTCGCACCTGAGCCAATTTTGCTAGTAATATCTATTAATTTAGCACGCCCCCACTTACAGTCTTCGATTAATGGGTCTCCAAACATTTCATAAAAAATCGACTCAATCAACTTATTATAAAGTTCAATCTCCTCTTTTTGCTTGTCAACCAAGGCTTGGGCATAGTCCAAAATTTCTACAATTTTTTCTTGGTCTTTTAAAGTTAATAAAGGAATTTTAATAATGTTTAAAATCTGCTTATTTAAAGTTTTCCCTTTTGCTGCTCGATTCACATACGAAAATAAATCTACATAGCCTAAAACATAATATAAGTACTCCTTTGTTATTAGCTTTTCATCATATATATTAAAGCTTGCTATTGCTTCATTTGTATATAAATCTTTGCCAGTGATTGCCCTCTTTCCGATAGAAAGTTTAAAACTCATTATTACAGTTCCTTTTGGAACTACTTTCATATTACATTCTTCAACAGCTAAACCAGTAATGTTCTCTTTACTCTCAAAAATAAATTTTTCACACATATCTGATATAGAAACCCAAGTGTTATTACCAGCTATCCAATATTTTAACTCATCTCTGGCTGGAGTTTTTCCCATTCGAATCTCTGCTATCTCCCCCAACTTAACCCACTTCATTACTCCACCAACTCTTCCAGCTTCCCGAGTATCTCTTGACTTTCCCTATTAAGGTCCTTTATCCTTCCAATTATTACCCCCGGCTCGTCATATTCAACCTCTTCATATACAATCTCCTTGTACCTGTTAATGGAAAGGTCGTATCCGTTTTCAATAATCTCTTCCACCGGAATCAAGAAGGACTTGTCTGTCCTCTCCCTGCCTTCTTCCCCTTCCATATTAGAAAACCTTTCAATAATATCCGGTATGTCGTTCTCTTCTATCGGCGACCTGTTGTCATTTAATGTGAATCCGTCGTTTTCCATGTTATAAAACCAAACCTTGTCAGTCCCTCCCGAGTTAGTCTTTGTAAATAATAATACGGCTGTGGAAACTCCGGCATAGGGTTTGAAAACTCCGGAAGGCATGGAAATAACCCCCTCCAGCTTGTTGTCTTCAATAATGGCCTTCCTTATGGACTTGTGGGCATTGGAGGTCCCAAATAAGACCCCGTCAGGAACAATAACAGCAGCCCTTCCCCCGGGCTTCAATGTTCTTAGAAATAAGGCTAAAAACAATAACTCTGTCTTCTTGGTCTTGGTCATGGTCAACAGGCTCTTGGATGTGGTTTCATAATCCAAGGAACCCGTGAAAGGTGGATTTGCCAAAATCAAGCTGTACTTGTCTCTTTCATCATTGGACTCAGACAGGGAGTCCCTGTAAAAAATCTGTGGGTTTTCCACACCATGAAGCATCATGTTCATAGCCCCAATCCTCAGCATGGTCCTATCCGTGTCATTCCCATGGAACATGTTGTTGTGGTAGTGGTCCCTGGTCTTTGGATTCAACAATAAGTCCCCGTGATGGTCTCTTAAGTATTCCCCTGCCCCTACTAAGAAACCTGCAGTTGCCATTGCCGGGTCTGAAATAACATCATCAGGCTTTGGTTTTACCAAGTTTACCATCATTTTAATAATATGCCTTGGTGTCCTGAACTGACCGTTAGTTCCCGATGTTTGCAGTTTAGAAAGCAGGTGCTCATAGATATCCCCTTGGACATCCGAATCCCCCGTTGGCAATTGGTCAATAACACTTATTAACTTTTGCAGGGTCGAAGGCTGGTTGATTTGAAAGATTGCATCCTTCATGTACTTAGAAAAGGCTGTGTCGTCAGAGTCCCCCTTCAAGTCTCTGATAAAAGGAAATATTTCAGAAACCATAAGCCCATAAAGCTCTTGGGAGTTCCCAAAGTTCTTAAAGGTGTTCCACCTGTACTCAGGCTTGTCCTTGGGAAAAATAGACTCGTGACTAATCCCCAGCACATGAGCATCCTCTTCCTTCTTCAGCTCTGCATTGTCCAGCTCCTTCATAAAAATCATGTATGTAATCTGCTCAATGTTGGTCAAAGGGTTCGTCGACCCCTCCGTCCAAAGCATGGTCCATATGCTGTCAATCTTGTTCCTCAATTCTCCCGTTAACATTTTATCCTCCATGGTAATTATATTTAAAAAATTTCTATCGTTCCATAGCTCGTCGCAACCTCGTCGCAAAAGTGCGACGAGAATATTTACGATTTAAATAGCTAATTTCTACACTTTCTACCAGTTCGTCCCATTTCTCCTTGCACGCTCGTTCCAAAAACGGAACGAATTAGACCTTATATAAACAGCTAATTTCTACGGTTTCTATTTATTCGTCCCATTATTCGTCCCTCATTCGTCCCCATGATGGGACGAATGAAAAATATAAATATTTAAAAGCATGGGAGTTTTAATATATACTTTGTACTTTTACCGTTACCAATTCTCTTAACAACATCTTCTTCTATCAAGTCATTCAATATCCGTAAAGTTTTCTTTTTATTTAGTAAAGCAATGTTGTCAATTTCTGCTCTGGACAAATCTCCATGTTCTTGAAGTGCCCTAATTATTTTCAATTCATCATCTGTTCTTTCTTCAACGATATTATAATTTCTATTATATAAAACAATCTTGAACAGATTTGGAGTGTTGTATATTTTAGGCTCTTTGTCAAATGTAGAATACTCTCTGAATATTCTTGGTATTCCTAAAGCATAATTTTCCATGTAGCCAATTTTATTTAAACTCTTTACAACTACATCATTCCTTCTAAAGTTTGCACCTTCTTTTATATCTTCTATCGTTAGCCCACCTGGCAAAGCTCCCGGTGATGTTATTTCAAGTCTATCAAGAAACATTACAATTAAGATATCTGAATTTAAGCTATAGTCTCTGTGTGCAAAAGCATTAATTACTGCCTCTCTTACAGCAGGTTCAGGATAGCTTGATGTATCTTTTCGATTTGGCGAACCACTAATCTCACTTTTTACTGAATTATATTTTTGAATAAAAGCCAGCACATCATCAATCAACTCAATAATACTTTTATTTTCAAAAGTATTCCTTTCTAGCGTGTTCCCAACTTCAAGATCGTTATATAATGACACTTTTGCAATACTATTATTCTGGTCGCTTAAAAGAAATGCCCCATTATTAAATTTCTTTTCCGGAGTTTTTAAATTAAGTCCAGCTAAATCGAACTTCTGCCCTGTCTTTTTAAGCCTATCTTTCAAACTATTAAATGTAAGGTCTTGTTTCTGACTCTCCCCCCATATCATATGGAGTTGGTGCAGAATTGCTGAGTAAATATTGAAACCTTTCCCTAGTTAATTGAACCTTATGGCTTCCTATCCTCTCGTATGCACCATTATAATTTATTCCTTTGCCATCTGTAAAATAATAGGGTTTTTCTTTACCTCCAATTATTTTAAATTTGCCGTCGCTGGTATCAGTTAAAACTAAATCTCTAATATCGGGTTCAAAACCTTCCGTCACCCAATTAGAAATAGTCTCCTCCCATTGTTGAAACTTTTTAAACTTTTCCTCCTCTGACTTAAATTCAATCTCCTCTCCATCATTAGTATGACCTAAAAATATAACTCCACCTGTATTACTATTTAAAAAAGGGCTTATCTCCGCCTTAAAGTTCTTGATTTCCTTTTCTTTCTTTCCAATATCTTCTTTGTATTCTATATGCTTCGATTCATTTTTATTCATCTTTAACACCTCAATTAGTTCTAATATACCCTTTAATACCCTATCATTTCTCTAAAGCAGAAATAAAAAACTAATAATCTAATTAATTTGTGGTTATATGCGTTTATTCGTTATTATCTATCTCAATTCGTCACGCAAAGTGTGACAATTCGAGTATAAGCACCACCCGTAACCTATCCCTTCCCCATATACTTCCTGTCTATATAGTCCTTAATCATCCAAGGAAGTCTACCGTAAAAGCAAAAACTTCCCCTTCCCATCAGGGCTTTTTTATTTCCTACATTAACAATTTGGAGGTATTTACTTTGGGGCTTGTAAGCTTGAAAGTTCCTCCTCCCTTCCAGCATAGCCAGTAGGTTGTTATATAAAACAGGGGCCTGTCTTATGGCAAAGACTCCTGCCTTCACCAAGTTCCTGTGGGACTTTAGGCTTATCATATCTCCCATTGCAAGAGACTTTTCATTTGCCGTCAGATAGTCGTCTACTAAAATATAATTCTCCTCTGTCACTTCAAAAGCTTTGTATAAAATGTCCACTCCCTTGTAGCCGTTTGCCAATATCAGGTAGTCGTATTCAAGTTCCCCTTTATTAGTTTTTACATGACTTTCTTTAACATCCAATAGTTCAGAGTCGAGCGAGAGTTTGATAGACCTGTCTTTTATTAGTGACTTTATTTTCTCTCTAAAATTTGAATTAAAGTTAGGCAAAAACTTTTCGCCCTTCCCGAGTATTGTTATATTCAAGTGAGGGAAGCGATTCTTATAGGCAAGGGCAAGCTCTATTCCACTAACGCCAGCCCCGGCTATTATCATCTTCTTTCCTTCATCATCCTGACTATTTTCTAAATTATAGGTGAAGTTCACCAAGGAACTTATTGGCTTTACATAGGTGGAATTTTCCGGATTTATCCTAAAGTCCTCCCTTGAAGCAAGACCAAGATTCATGGATAAAAAATCATATGGGTACTTAGCTTCCTCTGTTATTACAAGCTGCCTTTCCCCATCAACCTCTTTAATCTTGTCATTAACATAGGTGACCCCTGCCTCCCTACACAATTCTTCCACATCAAAGGAAATTTTATCTTCAGTGTAAATCCCTTCAATGAAACCCGGAAGCATGCCTGAATAGTATTGCCTCCCAAAGTTGGTTATTAATGTAATTTCAAGGTCGGCGACTGGTTCCTTTGCCAGCAGTTTCAAAATATTAATATGTCCATGACCTCCGCCTGCAAGTATTAATTTTTTCATAAGTTATTCCTTTCTTGCTCCAATTATAACATAAGCAATTACTTAACTCCACAATATTTCTCTCCTTTTCCACCTTCAAGAGTGGGTAAAAAAATTTGAGGTCAAAATTTTTGACCTCAAATTTATTACAAGCCTTACTTTCCTTTTCCTATTTGGTAGCCCCTTTCAAAGGCTTTCTTGTTTGCCTCCACTGCCTTTTCCGGCACGAAGCTCACAACCGCCTCCAAGAAGGTTTCTTTTTTAATATCATCCAAGACTGCAGCCAAGATTCCCAGCTGGACCGTGTTGGCTGTTTTAATATTACCTGCTGCCTTGGCTTCTTCTTTGGCATTGACTTCAATGACCTTGAACTTATCTTTTAAGGCTGCAATTTCTTCTCTTGGATATTGGGCCTGTTCTTGGATTACAGGGCTCGGGTATACCTCTTCGGTGTTAAGAATAATCGTTGCCCCCTCCTTTAATAGCCTTGACCCACGGAGGGCTTCTAATGGCTCCATCCCTAGAAGGACATCTCCCTTTCCTATAGGGACATTGGCGGAGTGGACTACTTCACCATAACGGATAGACCCCCAAACCATGCCTCCCCTTTGGCTAAGTCCAATAACATCGTTGGTTTTCACTTGGAGGCCGGCCAGCATGGCAGCATTTGCTACAATTTCCGTTGCAAGGACCAGCCCTTGACCGCCGACACCCATAATTAATATATTTTTAGACATTATTTTTCCTCCCTGCGTTTAATTGCACCTACCGGACAAACTTGCGAACATACGGAACAACCCACACACATATCCGGGTCAATGGAAGATTTTTCCTTGTCTATCCCCTCATACTTTTTCATGTGGATTGGCGGGCAGTTGGTCTTGACACAGGTCCTGCATGCGATACATATTTCCGGGTCCACATAGAAGTTCGGCTCTTTTATCTTGTATTTAAGGGCACAAGGACGGGTTGTTATGATAATGTTGATTCCCTTTTCCTTGGTAGCCTTGGCAATGGCTTCCTTTAAGCTCTTATAGTCAAACTGGTCAACCAGTTGGACCTTGTCGTGGCCCATTACTTTTAAAAGTTCTTCAATATGGACTTGAATGTCGTCCACATTGTTATAGAGACCTGATGAAGCGTTGGCTTGGCCTCCGGTCATGGAAGTTGCTGAGTTATTTAAAATTAAGAAGGTCATGTTGTCTTCTTCATCTACATTGTGCAAGAGGTTTAGGAAGCCTGTCATGCCCGAGTGGAAGAAGGTTCCATCGCCAATTACAGAAACGGTTGGGGAGTCGTCGCCTGATAGCCTTTTTGCCTTTGCCATACCTTTTGTAATCCCCACGGTTGCTCCCATGGAAAGCGATGTGTGGGACCCTGCTATGTCCGGCAGGACACTGAGGGTATAGCAACCTATATCCCCGATAACAGTAACCTTTGCCTTTTTCAGTACATCGAATACAGGTCTATGAGGACAGCCTGCACAGAACATAGGAGGTCTTGGGACGACAGGGTTTTCTCTTCCGGGCATCTTATCCCCTTGAACAACTCCTGCCTTTAGGAGTCCGTTGAAAATATCTTCAGTTAGAAGTTCACCGGTGAAGGAGAAAATCTCCTTGCCTTCACATGGGATGCCTGCCAGCTTCAACTGGTTTTCAATGATTGGCATCAGTTCTTCAATAACGATTATCCTCTTGTACTTTTTACTTAGTTCTTCCATCTTTTTGATGGAAATCGGAAAGACCATTCCCGGTTTATAAATTGAGACCTTTAAGTCAAGCTCCTTAAGGTTGTCATAAATCATACCCGGTGCAATCAAGAGGACCTCTTTGTCGTCAACTTCCTCTAGGTGGTTAATCTCTGCACCATAGGCATATTCTTCTAACCTGGCAATCCTGTCCTTCATTGCCTGTTGGGCCTTTATGGTGAAAGGTGGCAACATGGTGTAGCGACCATCATCATAGGAAAAACCCTTGGCAGGCACTTCTACACGGTCTTCAAGTTCAACAATGGACCTTGAATGGCAGGCACGGGATGCCATCAATAACATGGCTGGTGTGTTGTATTCTTCCGATAGTGCCAGACCTAGCTTGGTATAGTCCTTCGCCTCTTGACTATTGCCTGGATTTAGAACAAACATGTTGGCAAATTGTGCCAAGACTCTGGAGTCCTGTTCATTTTGTGATGAGGACATGCCTGCATCGTCGCCTACCATAAGCAAGAAACCCCCATTGGTTTTGATTTGGGTAAAGGTCATCAGTGGGTCCATGGCAATGTTGATGCCCACATGCTTCATGGAAGCCATGGCCCTTGCCCCGTAAAAAGATGCACCGATGGCAACCTCTAGGGCAACTTTTTCATTCACGGAAAACTCACTGTAGATGTCGTCGTATTCAAATAGGGCCTCCATGAGCTCAACTGTTGGCGACCCCGGATAGGATGCTGCGACCATGCCGCCAGCCTCCCAAAAACCTCTGGCAATGGCTTCATTGCCTGTCATAACTCGTTTTTGCATAATATTCTCCTTTTCTTTATAACTTATTTATTGAACACTTTTCTGCTTTAGTGGATAAACTTACCGTCTTGTCACTTATACCCATGAATTGTCTTAATATGCAAAATAGTTAATACATAGTTTTCATCCATATCTTTATTGTTTAATGATTTTCTTGTAATGCTATTCTTAAAGCTTGCTATTTTTGTAAATAGTTTTCAAGCCCCTTTGCTTTAACTCTTCTTCTGTTAATTTATTTTCTTTTTTATTACTCAAACTTGGCAGTTAGAAGAGCCTCCTTATCCCCGTCATTGCGAGGACTTTAGCCCGAAGCAATCCATAAGTATTTGCCTTGGCACTGGATTGCTTCGCTTCGCCCGCAATGACAAGGTGTGAAGTTTGAATAAACTAATTATACCATAATTAACTTTCTGAATAATTATAAAAACCTGCTGGGATTTTTTCTCCCAACAGGTAATTATATTAATCTTCCCTAAATAAACAACAAGGCAACCAATATCTCATCAATGCTTTTTCCAGAAAAGCTCAGCTTTTTTTCCCCTTGCCTTTTTGTACCCGGATAAAATGAAGCCTTGATTGCATCGGTTTGTTTAGAGTATTCAATTTCCAGTTCATAGCTTCTATAGTCTAAATTAAAATCTTTGAAGTCTTCTAATCTTACCTTTTTGAAAGCTTCAAACAATTCTTTATTTACCCTGGCCGGCGCTTTACTTGTTATTGAGGCACCATAGCCTCTTGTTGCAGCAACTGTTTGTATTCTAGGGTCAAAGTCATTTATATGTTCACACAGGTCCGCATCTCCACTTACCAAGACTACCGGAACCTTTAAGTCCCAAGACTTTAAATAGTTCAGGGTAAACTCACTACACACCCTTCCATTTAATGCCATCCTTGCAAATCTCCTAGAGTTGTATGTGTGGGAGATTGGGTAGTTTGCAACCCCTGCCCCACTATGGTAGCCTAAAAAGATTGAACAGTCAAAGGTCTCATCAAGGCCCTGTATCATAGACATTGGTCCTCCATACCAGCCTGTGATTAGCTTACAATTCTCCGGTAATTCTCCAATTAAAATATTGTCTCCGCCATCATGGGCATCTTTTATGACAACTTCACAATCAGAAAAGCTATCGTTAATGCTGTTCACTACCGACACCAACTCCCGTGTCATCTGTTGCCTTAGCCTAAAATAATCTTCTTTACCCTTTATAACACTATCCCAACCTGTACAGCCGGAAACCCCCTCCATGTCGCAGGTTATAAATATCTTTTTCATAGAAAAACCTCCCTCTTAAACCTGTTTCTACCTGTTTCAATGTTATCAACTAGGCACTTTAGTGTCAACCATTATTTTGAAATGCAGGTTATTTTTATAATTTCCAGCCTTAAATTTATAATTAGCTTATAAGTTTGTACACCGCCTTATCCAATTCTCTTATTGTAGCCTTTAACCAAACCTATAATCTAGCTAAAGATTATAAGGATTAATCGACCTCCTTAAGGGTAATATTATATAGCTAGATATAACTATAGTTAAAAAGGAGTTATTATGTGCACTGGAGTTAAATTAGACCACCCAACCGGATCTGTCCTTGGACGGAACATGGATTTTGATTATGAAATAGGCTACACTGTCCTTTACTTCCCAAAGGGCTACCATTATTTAGGGGACCTCTCTGGGAATAAGGACCATACCAAGTATGAAATGATGGGACTTTGTTTTAATGGAAGGGACCCCTTGAAGGATGGGATAAATGAACATGGTTTAATGGGAATTACAAATGAATTCTCCCTTTTTAACACCTACAATGACCAGGTTGCCGGAGGGAAAAAGAACATCTCCAGCCTTTATTTTATGGGTCATATACTTGGACATTACAGGTCTGTCCAAGAAATCTTGGATGATATTGATAACTTTCACATATCCACAAGGGACCATCTGGCTAATAAGGTTATTTCCCCTCCCTTCCACTTCTTCTTTGTAGATGCTGAGAAGAGGTCCCTAGTAATTGAACCTATAAAGGGCAAGCTTAATGCCTTTGAAAACCCTTATAATGTCCTTACCAATTCCCCTTCTTTTACCTCCCATGAGAGGAGGCTAAAGAAGCTGATTGACCTTGATAATCCAAAAAGTTTTAACGGAGCGAAGGACCTGCCCGGAGGCTTTGACCCAACTTCGAGGTTCATAAAGGCCTATTATATGGTTGACCAAACCCTCCCTTCCAAGGACTATAAGGAGGCCATGGGGAATGCCTATAATATTTTATCTGCCCTGTCGCTACCAAAGGGCTTTATTGAAAACAACAAGCACGACTACTATACCTATACCTTTTATACCTCTGTCTATGAGTCATCACAAAGGCTACTCACAGTAAGGTCCTGCGATAGCCCACAGGTTTTTTCTTTGACCTTTGATGATATTCCAAATAGAAAAGAAAGGCTTGAGTTTAAAATTCCTATAGATTTTATGGAGGACAGGTTGGTGTTGAAGTAGGGCTGTATATTGTTAATGTGCGGGCGATGACTCAATCACCCATACGGGTTGGGGCATGCTTCGTGGGCGCTGGATTGCCACAAATAATTTATTATAGTCTTTTAGATGAAGGAGTTTGAATTCCACAATTCAAGCCTAGCTAAAGGAGGCTTTTATGAAAGCAATAAAAGAAAATGTAATTAAAATGAGAGACTTATTTGACCATCAAAGGGCAGTATTAGTTTTTATCTTGCTCTTATCTGTATCCCAGTTGTTATATGAATACATCCCCATGGCCTTTTATTTAAACATAATGCTTGTAGCGGCTTCTATCCATATGTATAATTTTAGGAGTTCCGGCAAAAAAATGGAAGTCCTTATAGGGCCAGTTGCCCTTCTTGCTGGCATATATTTGATACTGATATTTGCAAATAACGCCTTTATTGTAGAATGTGGGAGGTCCTTAATTAAGCTGTGGATTAGTCTAGAAATTATAGGATACTTTTTCCTTACAGAAGACTTTAGGGAGGAGTTTCTTCAAAGGCTTTCAAGGTTTTTCCTTGCCTTATTTTATTTTCTGGTAATGTATGGAATTATCTACCTCATTGTATTTTTAATCAACCAAGTCTTTATGTTAGAAATACCCTATGATGGTCTGATTTTTAGGATTGCCAACGCGGTCGCAGATTTTGTAGGTCTTGCAATCCTATTCACATACGAAAAAGAGGAAATAGCTTTTTCTAACTTGTTTGTCTTGATGTTTAGGGACATTTTGCCAAAGCTATCCATAGTGAGCGGGGGCTTTTTGCTATCCCTTTAATAATATTGTCTGGTATATTGTTCTTGCCACCACTTGGCCTGCAAGTATACGACAATTATTCTAGCCTTGAATCCTATTCCAGTCCAATGGAAAAGAATAACCTCCAAGTTTTTATTGATGGGAAGTCTAAAGAAGAAAAAATAAATGATGGATATAAGCATAGGTATAACAACTATGAGCACAGTAAAAAGGGCTATGATGTATCCGGATATTCGACCTTTTATGAAGCTTATTTATCAGATTCTAACATTCTGGCCTTTAAGGATGGCCTAAGCTTAAAAATAAATTATGAGGGAGATAAACTGCTTGTCACTTATAGGGATGGGAGTAAGGAGGAAATTCCAATAATACCACCGAAAGATGAAAATAAGGACTGGGTAATTGAAGGAAGGGATATAAAATTGTATGTTAAGTCTTACTATGTAAGTAATAATATAGACGGTTCCTTATATAAAAACATGAGCTGTGTAGTTTTAACTAGGTAGGAAATTCATTATAGTCTTTTCTGAATTGCCAAAAGTTGAAAAAATGATGGGCAGGTCTCAAGAGAAGAGACCTGCCCATCATTTTTTATTGCAATTCTTCTATTACTTTTTCTACTACTTCATTATCAAAAGGTGTCTCGATTTCTGCTACCTTCATATGGTTCCTAAGTGCCCTTTTTACTTTTGGCAGGCTCACTATTGTACCCATACCATTGATACAGCCCTCCGGACAGGCCATTCCTTCCAAGAGGTAGCCGTCCTTCTTACCTGCCTTGGCCAAGTTCAATAGCTTTATACATTCCTCAAGTGAATTTGCCCCTTCAATCTTAATCTCCCTAGTTGGGTCTAGTTTTTCAGCTACTTCCTTAACAGCAGCAGCAACCCCTCCAGCTTGGGCATAGCCCCTGGCTGACCGAGACGAATTCTCTATCTCTTCCTCAGCAACCACTTCAGCAGGCACAACCCCCTTGGCTGTAAAAATCCCCAAGAGCTCCTCAAAGGTTATAACAAAGTCAACATACTCCCTAACACCTGTTTTTATTGCTTCCGCCTTTTTTGAAGTACAAGGACCAACAAAGCAAACAATAGCCTCAGGGTCTATTTTCTTAATATGTTCCGCAGTATACCTCATAGGTGAGCCCGTGTCTGATATCATGTGCATATATTCAGGAAAATATAATTCCACAAGGGCTGACCAGGAGAAACAACAACTGGTCCCCATGAAAGGAACCTTAGCAGGGACATCTGATAGGTACTCCTTTGCCTCATGTAGGGTTGTCATATCTGCCCCAATTCCAACCTCATACATATCTTCAAAGCCAATTTGTCTCAAGGCCTCTCTCAACATGCCAGGAGTTACATTGTCCCCATATTGGCCCACATAAGACGGGGCAACAGCTGCGTATATCTTTTTATTTTTACTCTTTAAGGCCTTAACCAGCTGGTATATTTGTGTCTTGTCTCCAATTGCACCCCATGGACATTGGGTGACACACCTTCCGCAGGCAACACACTTGTCATGGTTGATTTCTGCAAGGCCGTTCTCATCATTTTCAATGGCATCTACCCCACAAACAGACACACAAGGTCTTTCATATTCAACAATGGCATTATAAGGACATACCTTTTTACATTGTCCACAGTTGACACACTTATCTATATCTATAACTGCCCTGTCTTTTTTAAAGCTAATGGCATCTTTCGGGCAAGTGTTATAGCAGGGTCTTGCCATACACTTTTGGCAGATATCAGTAACATAATGTTGCCTTTCAGGGCAACCCTCACAAGCAAACTTAATTACATCTACAATTGGTATCTGGAAGACATTTACATCCATGTCTACCTTGTCAAAACCATCAGTAATAGGCACATTCTCATCGAATTCACGGATACCTAAACCCATGGTTAAACGAATCATTTCTTCAGCAATAGCCCTTTGTCTAAAAACATTGTCCCTTTCAATCCCTTGGGCATTTGGAAAAAGCCTAAAGGCAGCAGACTCCAACTCCTCAAAAGGGGCATCTGCATAAGCTATCCGTGCCACCTCAGAAAAGACCCTGTTCCGTAGGTTCATAATATCCTTATAAATTTCCCTCACACCATCAACCTCCACATCTATATCTTATTTTCTCCATTCGATTGATAATTATATCACATTATTCCACAAATTGATAGGACTTTCTTTACTTGGACTTATAGTTTATTTCTATACTAGCCTTGGGATAAGTGTCAAAAATATAATAGCAATGGTTTCCGTAGGGGCGATTACTAATCGCCCGTTCATCTTGAAGATTAATTCTCCTAACATGACAGTGGACGGTAAGGTCCAAAAGGTTGACGGGGACAGGGGGACTACGCCGATTTTGAGAAGTTCAAGGACACTTGTGCCAATCCGTGCCATCGTTGAGGCTATGGGCGGAAAGGTGGGCTGGGAGGCTAGAAGCAGGACGGTAAGCCTTGCTGCCAACGGGCAAAGTGTTGAAATGAATATTAATAATAAGAATTTCAAGGCAAATGGCGGGGCAAAGACTATGGATACCGCCCCTATGATTGAGAATGCAAGGACCTATGTTCCCTTGAGGTTCTCAGCTGAAAACCTTAACTGCCAAGTGGATTGGATTAATTCCACTAAGGAAAATAAGAAAAATAGTCGCAAGGGAAATTACCCGTGCGACTATTTTTCTTATTATAAACCCTTATCGATTTACCTTGAAAGTTTTTTGCCTACGGAGAAAATAGGAAACTTTTCCTCGGGGACGAATCGAGGTTGGTAAACCAAGTAGTTGCACTTTTGTTCACTATTATTTTATTGGGAGATGTTATAAGTGTTTTCAGATAAACTTTCTAATTTAATGAAACTTTACCAAATTTCCAATGCACAAATGGCAAAAGAAACCTTTTTAGACCCCTCCTATATCTCTAGATTGAAGTCTGGCAAGAGGGCCTTGCCTGAAAGTCCGGAATTTTTAGACAGCATAGTGGATTATTTTTTAAGGCTTGCTGAGTCATGTAATAATGAAGACCAAATTTTTTTAATGGTGGGGATTAAGACCCCGGAAAGCAAAGACTTGAAAAAAAGAGCCCTCTACCAATGGTTGAATGAGGATAATTTGCAGGAGGGTAACCTTGACCACTTCCTTGAAAGCTTGGGGAGAAGTTTTGCTATGCCAAGTAGCCTACCGGCAGGCAAAGATTATAAGCCGGCGGAAGAGAGCTTCCATTATTACTATGGAGACGAGGGAAAGAGGGAGGCTGTCCTTGCCTTTCTGGATAAGGTTATCGCTTCGAAAAAACCTACCCGTTTTAAACTTTTTCCGATGAAAATATTTCTTGGATGACAGCTGACAAGGACTATACTAAAAAGTGGTTTTATCGACTGTATCATTGCCTGCAAATAGGTTGTAAGATGACCATTGTCCACAATGTTTCAAGGAACTTGGACGAGATGATGAAGGCAATTGAGCAATGGCTCCCCTTGTATATGGTTGCTGATATTGAGCCTTATTATTATCCTAAGGTGAAGGACGGGGTTTATAGGCGGACAATCTTTATTGCAAAAAATATTTCGGCAATCTCTTCTCTAAGCGTGGGGGACAATACTAACGGTATTTTGAATTGTTTGATTGAGGATAAAAAGGCTGTTCGGGCTTTAGAAACCGAATTCGACAGGTACCTTTCCTTGTGCAAGCCTCTCTTTGAGATAAAGAAGGATGATTTGACCGGTAATTATTTGAAGCTTTACGAAGATAAGATAATTGGGGAGGGGGACTTCTATTATATGGGTGCCTACCCTACCTTTTACACCATGCCGGAGGGTCTGGCTAAGAACATAGAGAGCAAGTACCCCGACAGAGGTTTCCTTGACTTGTATAATTTCGCCCGCAATGAGTTGATTTTCTCTTCCACTAATAAGGCCCTTTCTGAACTTGTGAACCTTTCGACTGGCAAAGAAGGGTATGGGGTCTATTTCGGCAATGAATTTATTGAGTATTCAAAGGAGGACTTTTTAGACCATTTGGCTGAAATAAAAAACCTTAGCAGGTCTTTCTCTAACTATAATGTCTATTCAAGTGAAAATATTAACCCAAATATCAGTATTTTAATGAGGGAGGAACGGGGAGTTATTATCGAGAGGCGGAAGGAACCCTTTGGTATCTTGTATCTGGAAGAGGAAAACTTAAGGTCCGCCCTGTCTTATTATATAAAAAGAAAGATTTCTGTAGCGAAGAATATTAACAGGTTATGATTGGAATTTCCGATTATAGCCTGTTTATAATTTGATTAACTTGTAAAAAGTATACTTTCTAAAATCATAGGAGAGCATCCCTCTCCCTCCTATGATTGTGGTCCGTCTCTTTGGTCTGGATTGCCACATATTTTAAAATATGTGGCAATCCAGACCAAAGAGACGGACCACAATCATAGGAGGGAGAGGGATGCTCTCCTATGATTTTAGAAAGTATACTTTTTACAAGTTAATCAAATTATAAACAGGCTATAATCGGAAATTCCAATCATAACCTGTTAATATTCTTCGCTACAGAAATCTTTCTTTTTATATAATAAGACAGGGCGGACCTTAAGTTTTCCTCTTCCAGATACAAGATACCAAAGGGTTCCTTCCGCCTCTCGATAATAACTCCCCGTTCCTCCCTCATTAAAATACTGATATTTGGGTTAATATTTTCACTTGAATAGACATTATAGTTAGAGAAAGACCTGCTAAGGTTTTTTATTTCAGCCAAATGGTCTAAAAAGTCCTCCTTTGAATACTCAATAAATTCATTGCCGAAATAGACCCCATACCCTTCTTTGCCAGTCGAAAGGTTCACAAGTTCAGAAAGGGCCTTATTAGTGGAAGAGAAAATCAACTCATTGCGGGCGAAATTATACAAGTCAAGGAAACCTCTGTCGGGGTACTTGCTCTCTATGTTCTTAGCCAGACCCTCCGGCATGGTGTAAAAGGTAGGGTAGGCACCCATATAATAGAAGTCCCCCTCCCCAATTATCTTATCTTCGTAAAGCTTCAAATAATTACCGGTCAAATCATCCTTCTTTATCTCAAAGAGAGGCTTGCACAAGGAAAGGTACCTGTCGAATTCGGTTTCTAAAGCCCGAACAGCCTTTTTATCCTCAATCAAACAATTCAAAATACCGTTAGTATTGTCCCCCACGCTTAGAGAAGAGATTGCCGAAATATTTTTTGCAATAAAGATTGTCCGCCTATAAACCCCGTCCTTCACCTTAGGATAATAATAAGGCTCAATATCAGCAACCATATACAAGGGGAGCCATTGCTCAATTGCCTTCATCATCTCGTCCAAGTTCCTTGAAACATTGTGGACAATGGTCATCTTACAACCTATTTGCAGGCAATGATACAGTCGATAAAACCACTTTTTAGTATAGTCCTTGTCAGCTGTCATCCAAGAAATATTTTCATCGGAAAAAGTTTAAAACGGGTAGGTTTTTTCGAAGCGATAACCTTATCCAGAAAGGCAAGGACAGCCTCCCTCTTTCCCTCGTCTCCATAGTAATAATGGAAGCTCTCTTCCGCCGGCTTATAATCTTTGCCTGCCGGTAGGCTACTTGGCATAGCAAAACTTCTCCCCAAGCTTTCAAGGAAGTGGTCAAGGTTACCCTCCTGCAAATTATCCTCATTCAACCATTGGTAGAGGGCTCTTTTTTTCAAGTCTTTGCTTTCCGGGGTCTTAATCCCCACCATTAAAAAAATTTGGTCTTCATTATTACATGACTCAGCAAGCCTTAAAAAATAATCCACTATGCTGTCTAAAAATTCCGGACTTTCAGGCAAGGCCCTCTTGCCAGACTTCAATCTAGAGATATAGGAGGGGTCTAAAAAGGTTTCTTTTGCCATTTGTGCATTGGAAATTTGGTAAAGTTTCATTAAATTAGAAAGTTTATCTGAAAACACTTATAACATCTCCCAATAAAATAATAGTGAACAAAAGTGCAACTACTTGGTTTACCAACCTCGATTCGTCCCCGAGGAAAAGTTTCCTATTTTCTCCGTAGGCAAAAAACTTTCAAGGTAAATCGATAAGGGTTTATAATAAGAAAAATAGTCGCACGGGTAATTTCCCTTGCGACTATTTTTCTTATTTTCCTTAGTGGAATTAATCCAATCCACTTGGCAGTTAAGGTTTTCAGCTGAGAACCTCAAGGGAACATAGGTCCTTGCATTCTCAATCATAGGGGCGGTATCCATAGTCTTTGCCCCGCCATTTGCCTTGAAATTCTTATTATTAATATTCATTTCAACACTTTGCCCGTTGGCAGCAAGGCTTACCGTCCTGCTTCTAGCCTCCCAGCCCACCTTTCCGCCCATAGCCTCAACGATGGCACGGATTGGCACAAGTGTCCTTGAACTTCTCAAAATCGGCGTAGTCCCCCTGTCCCCGTCAACCTTTTGGACCTTACCGTCCACTGTCATGTTAGGAGAATTAATCTTCAAGATGAACGGGCGATTAGTAATCGCCCCTACGGAAACCATTGCTATTATATTTTTGACACTTATCCCAAGGCTAGTATAGAAATAAACTATAAGTCCAAGTAAAGAAAGTCCTATCAATTTGTGGAATAATGTGATATAATTATCAATCGAATGGAGAAAATAAGATATAGATGTGGAGGTTGATGGTGTGAGGGAAATTTATAAGGATATTATGAACCTACGGAACAGGGTCTTTTCTGAGGTGGCACGGATAGCTTATGCAGATGCCCCTTTTGAGGAGTTGGAGTCTGCTGCCTTTAGGCTTTTTCCAAATGCCCAAGGGATTGAAAGGGACAATGTTTTTAGACAAAGGGCTATTGCTGAAGAAATGATTCGTTTAACCATGGGTTTAGGTATCCGTGAATTCGATGAGAATGTGCCTATTACTGATGGTTTTGACAAGGTAGACATGGATGTAAATGTCTTCCAGATACCAATTGTAGATGTAATTAAGTTTGCTTGTGAGGGTTGCCCTGAAAGGCAACATTATGTTACTGATATCTGCCAAAAGTGTATGGCAAGACCCTGCTATAACACTTGCCCGAAAGATGCCATTAGCTTTAAAAAAGACAGGGCAGTTATAGATATAGATAAGTGTGTCAACTGTGGACAATGTAAAAAGGTATGTCCTTATAATGCCATTGTTGAATATGAAAGACCTTGTGTGTCTGTTTGTGGGGTAGATGCCATTGAAAATGATGAGAACGGCCTTGCAGAAATCAACCATGACAAGTGTGTTGCCTGCGGAAGGTGTGTCACCCAATGTCCATGGGGTGCAATTGGAGACAAGACACAAATATACCAGCTGGTTAAGGCCTTAAAGAGTAAAAATAAAAAGATATACGCAGCTGTTGCCCCGTCTTATGTGGGCCAATATGGGGACAATGTAACTCCTGGCATGTTGAGAGAGGCCTTGAGACAAATTGGCTTTGAAGATATGTATGAGGTTGGAATTGGGGCAGATATGACAACCCTACATGAGGCAAAGGAGTACCTATCAGATGTCCCTGCTAAGGTTCCTTTCATGGGGACCAGTTGTTGTTTCTCCTGGTCAGCCCTTGTGGAATTATATTTTCCTGAATATATGCACATGATATCAGACACGGGCTCACCTATGAGGTATACTGCGGAACATATTAAGAAAATAGACCCTGAGGCTATTGTTTGCTTTGTTGGTCCTTGTACTTCAAAAAAGGCGGAAGCAATAAAAACAGGTGTTAGGGAGTATGTTGACTTTGTTATAACCTTTGAGGAGCTCTTGGGGATTTTTACAGCCAAGGGGGTTGTGCCTGCTGAAGTGGTTGCTGAGGAAGAGATAGAGAATTCGTCTCGGTCAGCCAGGGGCTATGCCCAAGCTGGAGGGGTTGCTGCTGCTGTTAAGGAAGTAGCTGAAAAACTAGACCCAACTAGGGAGATTAAGATTGAAGGGGCAAATTCACTTGAGGAATGTATAAAGCTATTGAACTTGGCCAAGGCAGGTAAGAAGGACGGCTACCTCTTGGAAGGAATGGCCTGTCCGGAGGGCTGTATCAATGGTATGGGTACAATAGTGAGCCTGCCAAAAGTAAAAAGGGCACTTAGGAACCATATGAAGGTAGCAGAAATCGAGACACCTTTTGATAATGAAGTAGTAGAAAAAGTAATAGAAGAATTGCAATAAAAAATGATGGGCAGGTCTCTTCTCTTGAGACCTGCCCATCATTTTTTCAACTTTTGGCAATTCAGAAAAGACTATAATGAATTTCCTACCTAGTTAAAACTACACAGCTCATGTTTTTATATAAGGAACCGTCTATATTATTACTTACATAGTAAGACTTAACATACAATTTTATATCCCTTCCTTCAATTACCCAGTCCTTATTTTCATCTTTCGGTGGTATTATTGGAATTTCCTCCTTACTCCCATCCCTATAAGTGACAAGCAGTTTATCTCCCTCATAATTTATTTTTAAGCTTAGGCCATCCTTAAAGGCCAGAATGTTAGAATCTGATAAATAAGCTTCATAAAAGGTCGAATATCCGGATACATCATAGCCCTTTTTACTGTGCTCATAGTTGTTATACCTATGCTTATATCCATCATTTATTTTTTCTTCTTTAGACTTCCCATCAATAAAAACTTGGAGGTTATTCTTTTCCATTGGACTGGAATAGGATTCAAGGCTAGAATAATTGTCGTATACTTGCAGGCCAAGTGGTGGCAAGAACAATATACCAGACAATATTATTAAAGGGATAGCAAAAAGCCCCCGCTCACTATGGATAGCTTTGGCAAAATGTCCCTAAACATCAAGACAAACAAGTTAGAAAAAGCTATTTCCTCTTTTTCGTATGTGAATAGGATTGCAAGACCTACAAAATCTGCGACCGCGTTGGCAATCCTAAAAATCAGACCATCATAGGGTATTTCTAACATAAAGACTTGGTTGATTAAAAATACAATGAGGTAGATAATTCCATACATTACCAGAAAATAAAATAAGGCAAGGAAAAACCTTGAAAGCCTTTGAAGAAACTCCTCCCTAAAGTCTTCTGTAAGGAAAAAGTATCCTATAATTTCTAGACTAATCCACAGCTTAATTAAGGACCTCCCACATTCTACAATAAAGGCGTTATTTGCAAATATCAGTATCAAATATATGCCAGCAAGAAGGGCAACTGGCCCTATAAGGACTTCCATTTTTTTGCCGGAACTCCTAAAATTATACATATGGATAGAAGCCGCTACAAGCATTATGTTTAAATAAAAGGCCATGGGGATGTATTCATATAACAACTGGGATACAGATAAGAGCAAGATAAAAACTAATACTGCCCTTTGATGGTCAAATAAGTCTCTCATTTTAATTACATTTTCTTTTATTGCTTTCATAAAAGCCTCCTTTAGCTAGGCTTGAATTGTGGAATTCAAACTCCTTCATCTAAAAGACTATAATAAATTATTTGTGGCAATCCAGCGCCCACGAAGCATGCCCCAACCCGTATGGGTGATTGAGTCATCGCCCGCACATTAACAATATACAGCCCTACTTCAACACCAACCTGTCCTCCATAAAATCTATAGGAATTTTAAACTCAAGCCTTTCTTTTCTATTTGGAATATCATCAAAGGTCAAAGAAAAAACCTGTGGGCTATCGCAGGACCTTACTGTGAGTAGCCTTTGTGATGACTCATAGACAGAGGTATAAAAGGTATAGGTATAGTAGTCGTGCTTGTTGTTTTCAATAAAGCCCTTTGGTAGCGACAGGGCAGATAAAATATTATAGGCATTCCCCATGGCCTCCTTATAGTCCTTGGAAGGGAGGGTTTGGTCAACCATATAATAGGCCTTTATGAACCTCGAAGTTGGGTCAAAGCCTCCGGGCAGGTCCTTCGCTCCGTTAAAACTTTTTGGATTATCAAGGTCAATCAGCTTCTTTAGCCTCCTCTCATGGGAGGTAAAAGAAGGGGAATTGGTAAGGACATTATAAGGGTTTTCAAAGGCATTAAGCTTGCCCTTTATAGGTTCAATTACTAGGGACCTCTTCTCAGCATCTACAAAGAAGAAGTGGAAGGGAGGGGAAATAACCTTATTAGCCAGATGGTCCCTTGTGGATATGTGAAAGTTATCAATATCATCCAAGATTTCTTGGACAGACCTGTAATGTCCAAGTATATGACCCATAAAATAAAGGCTGGAGATGTTCTTTTTCCCTCCGGCAACCTGGTCATTGTAGGTGTTAAAAAGGGAGAATTCATTTGTAATTCCCATTAAACCATGTTCATTTATCCCATCCTTCAAGGGGTCCCTTCCATTAAAACAAAGTCCCATCATTTCATACTTGGTATGGTCCTTATTCCCAGAGAGGTCCCCTAAATAATGGTAGCCCTTTGGGAAGTAAAGGACAGTGTAGCCTATTTCATAATCAAAATCCATGTTCCGTCCAAGGACAGATCCGGTTGGGTGGTCTAATTTAACTCCAGTGCACATAATAACTCCTTTTTAACTATAGTTATATCTAGCTATATAATATTACCCTTAAGGAGGTCGATTAATCCTTATAATCTTTAGCTAGATTATAGGTTTGGTTAAAGGCTACAATAAGAGAATTGGATAAGGCGGTGTACAAACTTATAAGCTAATTATAAATTTAAGGCTGGAAATTATAAAAATAACCTGCATTTCAAAATAATGGTTGACACTAAAGTGCCTAGTTGATAACATTGAAACAGGTAGAAACAGGTTTAAGAGGGAGGTTTTTCTATGAAAAAGATATTTATAACCTGCGACATGGAGGGGGTTTCCGGCTGTACAGGTTGGGATAGTGTTATAAAGGGTAAAGAAGATTATTTTAGGCTAAGGCAACAGATGACACGGGAGTTGGTGTCGGTAGTGAACAGCATTAACGATAGCTTTTCTGATTGTGAAGTTGTCATAAAAGATGCCCATGATGGCGGAGACAATATTTTAATTGGAGAATTACCGGAGAATTGTAAGCTAATCACAGGCTGGTATGGAGGACCAATGTCTATGATACAGGGCCTTGATGAGACCTTTGACTGTTCAATCTTTTTAGGCTACCATAGTGGGGCAGGGGTTGCAAACTACCCAATCTCCCACACATACAACTCTAGGAGATTTGCAAGGATGGCATTAAATGGAAGGGTGTGTAGTGAGTTTACCCTGAACTATTTAAAGTCTTGGGACTTAAAGGTTCCGGTAGTCTTGGTAAGTGGAGATGCGGACCTGTGTGAACATATAAATGACTTTGACCCTAGAATACAAACAGTTGCTGCAACAAGAGGCTATGGTGCCTCAATAACAAGTAAAGCGCCGGCCAGGGTAAATAAAGAATTGTTTGAAGCTTTCAAAAAGGTAAGATTAGAAGACTTCAAAGATTTTAATTTAGACTATAGAAGCTATGAACTGGAAATTGAATACTCTAAACAAACCGATGCAATCAAGGCTTCATTTTATCCGGGTACAAAAAGGCAAGGGGAAAAAAAGCTGAGCTTTTCTGGAAAAAGCATTGATGAGATATTGGTTGCCTTGTTGTTTATTTAGGGAAGATTAATATAATTACCTGTTGGGAGAAAAAATCCCAGCAGGTTTTTATAATTATTCAGAAAGTTAATTATGGTATAATTAGTTTATTCAAACTTCACACCTTGTCATTGCGGGCGAAGCGAAGCAATCCAGTGCCAAGGCAAATACTTATGGATTGCTTCGGGCTAAAGTCCTCGCAATGACGGGGATAAGGAGGCTCTTCTAACTGCCAAGTTTGAGTAATAAAAAAGAAAATAAATTAACAGAAGAAGAGTTAAAGCAAAGGGGCTTGAAAACTATTTACAAAAATAGCAAGCTTTAAGAATAGCATTACAAGAAAATCATTAAACAATAAAGATATGGATGAAAACTATGTATTAACTATTTTGCATATTAAGACAATTCATGGGTATAAGTGACAAGACGGTAAGTTTATCCACTAAAGCAGAAAAGTGTTCAATAAATAAGTTATAAAGAAAAGGAGAATATTATGCAAAAACGAGTTATGACAGGCAATGAAGCCATTGCCAGAGGTTTTTGGGAGGCTGGCGGCATGGTCGCAGCATCCTATCCGGGGTCGCCAACAGTTGAGCTCATGGAGGCCCTATTTGAATACGACGACATCTACAGTGAGTTTTCCGTGAATGAAAAAGTTGCCCTAGAGGTTGCCATCGGTGCATCTTTTTACGGGGCAAGGGCCATGGCTTCCATGAAGCATGTGGGCATCAACATTGCCATGGACCCACTGATGACCTTTACCCAAATCAAAACCAATGGGGGTTTCTTGCTTATGGTAGGCGACGATGCAGGCATGTCCTCATCACAAAATGAACAGGACTCCAGAGTCTTGGCACAATTTGCCAACATGTTTGTTCTAAATCCAGGCAATAGTCAAGAGGCGAAGGACTATACCAAGCTAGGTCTGGCACTATCGGAAGAATACAACACACCAGCCATGTTATTGATGGCATCCCGTGCCTGCCATTCAAGGTCCATTGTTGAACTTGAAGACCGTGTAGAAGTGCCTGCCAAGGGTTTTTCCTATGATGATGGTCGCTACACCATGTTGCCACCTTTCACCATAAAGGCCCAACAGGCAATGAAGGACAGGATTGCCAGGTTAGAAGAATATGCCTATGGTGCAGAGATTAACCACCTAGAGGAAGTTGACGACAAAGAGGTCCTCTTGATTGCACCGGGTATGATTTATGACAACCTTAAGGAGCTTGACTTAAAGGTCTCAATTTATAAACCGGGAATGGTCTTTCCGATTTCCATCAAAAAGATGGAAGAACTAAGTAAAAAGTACAAGAGGATAATCGTTATTGAAGAACTGATGCCAATCATTGAAAACCAGTTGAAGCTGGCAGGCATCCCATGTGAAGGCAAGGAGATTTTCTCCTTCACCGGTGAACTTCTAACTGAAGATATTTTCAACGGACTCCTAAAGGCAGGAGTTGTTCAAGGGGATAAGATGCCCGGAAGAGAAAACCCTGTCGTCCCAAGACCTCCTATGTTCTGTGCAGGCTGTCCTCATAGACCTGTATTCGATGTACTGAAAAAGGCAAAGGTTACTGTTATCGGGGATATAGGTTGCTATACCCTCAGTGTCCTGCCGGACATAGCAGGGTCCCACACATCGCTTTCCATGGGAGCAACCGTGGGGATTACAAAAGGTATGGCAAAGGCAAAAAGGCTATCAGGCGACGACTCCCCAACCGTTTCTGTAATTGGCGATGGAACCTTCTTCCACTCGGGCATGACAGGCTTCCTAAACCTCTTGCACAATGTAGATGAAGAAGACAACATGACCTTCTTAATTTTAAATAACTCAGCAACTTCCATGACCGGAGGCCAAGCCAACGCTTCATCAGGTCTCTATAACAATGTGGACGACATTCAAGTCCATATTGAAGAACTTTTAAAAGTAATGGGCCACGACAAGGTCCAACTGGTTGACCAGTTTGACTATAAGAGCTTAAAGGAAGCCATTGCCAAGGCTACCAAGGAAAAGGGAATCAACATTATCATAACAACCCGTCCTTGTGCCCTTAAATACAAGATAAAAGAGCCGAACTTCTATGTGGACCCGGAAATATGTATCGCATGCAGGACCTGTGTCAAGACCAACTGCCCGCCAATCCACATGAAAAAGTATGAGGGGATAGACAAGGAAAAATCTTCCATTGACCCGGATATGTGTGTGGGTTGTTCCGTATGTTCGCAAGTTTGTCCGGTAGGTGCAATTAAACGCAGGGAGGAAAAATAATGTCTAAAAATATATTAATTATGGGTGTCGGCGGTCAAGGGCTGGTCCTTGCAACGGAAATTGTAGCAAATGCTGCCATGCTGGCCGGCCTCCAAGTGAAAACCAACGATGTTATTGGACTTAGCCAAAGGGGAGGCATGGTTTGGGGGTCTATCCGTTATGGTGAAGTAGTCCACTCCGCCAATGTCCCTATAGGAAAGGGAGATGTCCTTCTAGGGATGGAGCCATTAGAAGCCCTCCGTGGGTCAAGGCTATTAAAGGAGGGGGCAACGATTATTCTTAACACCGAAGAGGTATACCCGAGCCCTGTAATCCAAGAACAGGCCCAATATCCAAGAGAAGAAATTGCAGCCTTAAAAGATAAGTTCAAGGTCATTGAAGTCAATGCCAAAGAAGAAGCCAAGGCAGCAGGTAATATTAAAACAGCCAACACGGTCCAGCTGGGAATCTTGGCTGCAGTCTTGGATGATATTAAAAAAGAAACCTTCTTGGAGGCGGTTGTGAGCTTCGTGCCGGAAAAGGCAGTGGAGGCAAACAAGAAAGCCTTTGAAAGGGGCTACCAAATAGGAAAAGGAAAGTAAGGCTTGTAATAAATTTGAGGTCAAAAATTTTGACCTCAAATTTTTTTACCCACTCTTGAAGGTGGAAAAGGAGAGAAATATTGTGGAGTTAAGTAATTGCTTATGTTATAATTGGAGCAAGAAAGGAATAACTTATGAAAAAATTAATACTTGCAGGCGGAGGTCATGGACATATTAATATTTTGAAACTGCTGGCAAAGGAACCAGTCGCCGACCTTGAAATTACATTAATAACCAACTTTGGGAGGCAATACTATTCAGGCATGCTTCCGGGTTTCATTGAAGGGATTTACACTGAAGATAAAATTTCCTTTGATGTGGAAGAATTGTGTAGGGAGGCAGGGGTCACCTATGTTAATGACAAGATTAAAGAGGTTGATGGGGAAAGGCAGCTTGTAATAACAGAGGAAGCTAAGTACCCATATGATTTTTTATCCATGAATCTTGGTCTTGCTTCAAGGGAGGACTTTAGGATAAATCCGGAAAATTCCACCTATGTAAAGCCAATAAGTTCCTTGGTGAACTTCACCTATAATTTAGAAAATAGTCAGGATGATGAAGGAAAGAAGATGATAATAGCCGGGGCTGGCGTTAGTGGAATAGAGCTTGCCCTTGCCTATAAGAATCGCTTCCCTCACTTGAATATAACAATACTCGGGAAGGGCGAAAAGTTTTTGCCTAACTTTAATTCAAATTTTAGAGAGAAAATAAAGTCACTAATAAAAGACAGGTCTATCAAACTCTCGCTCGACTCTGAACTATTGGATGTTAAAGAAAGTCATGTAAAAACTAATAAAGGGGAACTTGAATACGACTACCTGATATTGGCAAACGGCTACAAGGGAGTGGACATTTTATACAAAGCTTTTGAAGTGACAGAGGAGAATTATATTTTAGTAGACGACTATCTGACGGCAAATGAAAAGTCTCTTGCAATGGGAGATATGATAAGCCTAAAGTCCCACAGGAACTTGGTGAAGGCAGGAGTCTTTGCCATAAGACAGGCCCCTGTTTTATATAACAACCTACTGGCTATGCTGGAAGGGAGGAGGAACTTTCAAGCTTACAAGCCCCAAAGTAAATACCTCCAAATTGTTAATGTAGGAAATAAAAAAGCCCTGATGGGAAGGGGAAGTTTTTGCTTTTACGGTAGACTTCCTTGGATGATTAAGGACTATATAGACAGGAAGTATATGGGGAAGGGATAGGTTACGGGTGGTGCTTATACTCGAATTGTCACACTTTGCGTGACGAATTGAGATAGATAATAACGAATAAACGCATATAACCACAAATTAATTAGATTATTAGTTTTTTATTTCTGCTTTAGAGAAATGATAGGGTATTAAAGGGTATATTAGAACTAATTGAGGTGTTAAAGATGAATAAAAATGAATCGAAGCATATAGAATACAAAGAAGATATTGGAAAGAAAGAAAAGGAAATCAAGAACTTTAAGGCGGAGATAAGCCCTTTTTTAAATAGTAATACAGGTGGAGTTATATTTTTAGGTCATACTAATGATGGAGAGGAGATTGAATTTAAGTCAGAGGAGGAAAAGTTTAAAAAGTTTCAACAATGGGAGGAGACTATTTCTAATTGGGTGACGGAAGGTTTTGAACCCGATATTAGAGATTTAGTTTTAACTGATACCAGCGACGGCAAATTTAAAATAATTGGAGGTAAAGAAAAACCCTATTATTTTACAGATGGCAAAGGAATAAATTATAATGGTGCATACGAGAGGATAGGAAGCCATAAGGTTCAATTAACTAGGGAAAGGTTTCAATATTTACTCAGCAATTCTGCACCAACTCCATATGATATGGGGGGAGAGTCAGAAACAAGACCTTACATTTAATAGTTTGAAAGATAGGCTTAAAAAGACAGGGCAGAAGTTCGATTTAGCTGGACTTAATTTAAAAACTCCGGAAAAGAAATTTAATAATGGGGCATTTCTTTTAAGCGACCAGAATAATAGTATTGCAAAAGTGTCATTATATAACGATCTTGAAGTTGGGAACACGCTAGAAAGGAATACTTTTGAAAATAAAAGTATTATTGAGTTGATTGATGATGTGCTGGCTTTTATTCAAAAATATAATTCAGTAAAAAGTGAGATTAGTGGTTCGCCAAATCGAAAAGATACATCAAGCTATCCTGAACCTGCTGTAAGAGAGGCAGTAATTAATGCTTTTGCACACAGAGACTATAGCTTAAATTCAGATATCTTAATTGTAATGTTTCTTGATAGACTTGAAATAACATCACCGGGAGCTTTGCCAGGTGGGCTAACGATAGAAGATATAAAAGAAGGTGCAAACTTTAGAAGGAATGATGTAGTTGTAAAGAGTTTAAATAAAATTGGCTACATGGAAAATTATGCTTTAGGAATACCAAGAATATTCAGAGAGTATTCTACATTTGACAAAGAGCCTAAAATATACAACACTCCAAATCTGTTCAAGATTGTTTTATATAATAGAAATTATAATATCGTTGAAGAAAGAACAGATGATGAATTGAAAATAATTAGGGCACTTCAAGAACATGGAGATTTGTCCAGAGCAGAAATTGACAACATTGCTTTACTAAATAAAAAGAAAACTTTACGGATATTGAATGACTTGATAGAAGAAGATGTTGTTAAGAGAATTGGTAACGGTAAAAGTACAAAGTATATATTAAAACTCCCATGCTTTTAAATATTTATATTTTTCATTCGTCCCATCATGGGGACGAATGAGGGACGAATAATGGGACGAATAAATAGAAACCGTAGAAATTAGCTGTTTATATAAGGTCTAATTCGTTCCGTTTTTGGAACGAGCGTGCAAGGAGAAATGGGACGAACTGGTAGAAAGTGTAGAAATTAGCTATTTAAATCGTAAATATTCTCGTCGCACTTTTGCGACGAGGTTGCGACGAGCTATGGAACGATAGAAATTTTTTAAATATAATTACCATGGAGGATAAAATGTTAACGGGAGAATTGAGGAACAAGATTGACAGCATATGGACCATGCTTTGGACGGAGGGGTCGACGAACCCTTTGACCAACATTGAGCAGATTACATACATGATTTTTATGAAGGAGCTGGACAATGCAGAGCTGAAGAAGGAAGAGGATGCTCATGTGCTGGGGATTAGTCACGAGTCTATTTTTCCCAAGGACAAGCCTGAGTACAGGTGGAACACCTTTAAGAACTTTGGGAACTCCCAAGAGCTTTATGGGCTTATGGTTTCTGAAATATTTCCTTTTATCAGAGACTTGAAGGGGGACTCTGACGACACAGCCTTTTCTAAGTACATGAAGGATGCAATCTTTCAAATCAACCAGCCTTCGACCCTGCAAAAGTTAATAAGTGTTATTGACCAATTGCCAACGGGGGATTCGGATGTCCAAGGGGATATCTATGAGCACCTGCTTTCTAAACTGCAAACATCGGGAACTAACGGTCAGTTCAGGACACCAAGGCATATTATTAAAATGATGGTAAACTTGGTAAAACCAAAGCCTGATGATGTTATTTCAGACCCGGCAATGGCAACTGCAGGTTTCTTAGTAGGGGCAGGGGAATACTTAAGAGACCATCACGGGGACTTATTGTTGAATCCAAAGACCAGGGACCACTACCACAACAACATGTTCCATGGGAATGACACGGATAGGACCATGCTGAGGATTGGGGCTATGAACATGATGCTTCATGGTGTGGAAAACCCACAGATTTTTTACAGGGACTCCCTGTCTGAGTCCAATGATGAAAGAGACAAGTACAGCTTGATTTTGGCAAATCCACCTTTCACGGGTTCCTTGGATTATGAAACCACATCCAAGAGCCTGTTGACCATGACCAAGACCAAGAAGACAGAGTTATTGTTTTTAGCCTTATTTCTAAGAACATTGAAGCCCGGGGGAAGGGCTGCTGTTATTGTTCCTGACGGGGTCTTATTTGGGACCTCCAATGCCCACAAGTCCATAAGGAAGGCCATTATTGAAGACAACAAGCTGGAGGGGGTTATTTCCATGCCTTCCGGAGTTTTCAAACCCTATGCCGGAGTTTCCACAGCCGTATTATTATTTACAAAGACTAACTCGGGAGGGACTGACAAGGTTTGGTTTTATAACATGGAAAACGACGGATTCACATTAAATGACAACAGGTCGCCGATAGAAGAGAACGACATACCGGATATTATTGAAAGGTTTTCTAATATGGAAGGGGAAGAAGGCAGGGAGAGGACAGACAAGTCCTTCTTGATTCCGGTGGAAGAGATTATTGAAAACGGATACGACCTTTCCATTAACAGGTACAAGGAGATTGTATATGAAGAGGTTGAATATGACGAGCCGGGGGTAATAATTGGAAGGATAAAGGACCTTAATAGGGAAAGTCAAGAGATACTCGGGAAGCTGGAAGAGTTGGTGGAGTAATGAAGTGGGTTAAGTTGGGGGAGATAGCAGAGATTCGAATGGGAAAAACTCCAGCCAGAGATGAGTTAAAATATTGGATAGCTGGTAATAACACTTGGGTTTCTATATCAGATATGTGTGAAAAATTTATTTTTGAGAGTAAAGAGAACATTACTGGTTTAGCTGTTGAAGAATGTAATATGAAAGTAGTTCCAAAAGGAACTGTAATAATGAGTTTTAAACTTTCTATCGGAAAGAGGGCAATCACTGGCAAAGATTTATATACAAATGAAGCAATAGCAAGCTTTAATATATATGATGAAAAGCTAATAACAAAGGAGTACTTATATTATGTTTTAGGCTATGTAGATTTATTTTCGTATGTGAATCGAGCAGCAAAAGGGAAAACTTTAAATAAGCAGATTTTAAACATTATTAAAATTCCTTTATTAACTTTAAAAGACCAAGAAAAAATTGTAGAAATTTTGGACTATGCCCAAGCCTTGGTTGACAAGCAAAAAGAGGAGATTGAACTTTATAATAAGTTGATTGAGTCGATTTTTTATGAAATGTTTGGAGACCCATTAATCGAAGACTGTAAGTGGGGGCGTGCTAAATTAATAGATATTACTAGCAAAATTGGCTCAGGTGCGACACCTAGAGGTGGAGAAGAAGCCTATAAAAGTGAAGGGATATCATTAATTAGAAGCATGAATGTATATGATGACGGTTTTTTATATGATGGCTTAGCATTTATTGATGATAAACAAGCAAGAGATTTAAATAATGTAGTTGTTGAGAAAGGAGATATTTTATTTAATATTACAGGTGCTTCTATAATGAGAACATGTATTGTGCCAGAAAATATATTACCAGCAAGGGTTAATCAACATGTTTCTATTATTAGAACAACTAAAGAAGTTAATAGTAATTATTTAGCAAACTTATTAAAAAATAAATCGTATAAGAGAAAGCTATACAATATTGCAACAGCAGGAGGGGCAACTAGGGAAGCTATTACAAAAGGTGACCTAGAAGAATTAGATATTCCACTTCCCCCTTTGTCCCTTCAAGAATCCTTTGCCAACAAGGTCAAACTAATCGAAGAGCAAAAAAGGATTTTGGAGAAGTCTTTGGAGGAAAAGGAGACCTTATTTGCTGCCTTGATGGACAGGGCCTTTAAGGGTGAGTTGACGAGCTAGGGCAAAAAGTACGGTTAGGGTCAAGCCTTCGTCATCGCGAGCATAAGCGTGGCGATCCAGTTTTATTCAAAAAGTAATGGGCATTAATTTGTTGGGGTCAGAACTTTCGGGTAATGATTATAGCCTTTTAGAGGAACGGGTGGATAGTATGCCCCTACAGTTGGGGTAAGCCTTCCTCATCACGAGCGAAGGGTGGTTATCCTGTGAACTTATATAATCTTTGCCGGCTGTTAATGAAAGGAGGATTTTATGGGAAATTTTACATATTTATTGGAAAATAAGAACTACAGGTCCTTTGCTCCTGCCTGTGTAAATGCTGAAGATTCTTTTGCTGTGTCTACTATTTCTGCCATGATGATGACCAGAAGGGCGATGGAGCTTGCCACCAAGTGGGTCTATTCTGTTGACGAAGATTTGACACTACCTTATAGGGACAACCTATCGAGCCTTTTGGCAGACCAAGGATTTGTAGACATTCTTGACTCTGAAATTCCTCCATTGCTAAACTACATAAGAAAGATTGGAAATCTTGCAAGCCATTCCAATGTTAAGATTTCCCGTGAAGAGTCTGTCCTTGCCTTGAACTACCTCTTCCAATACACCCAATGGATTGACTATGTCTATGGGGAGGACTTTGCTGAAAGGTACTTTGACGAGGGGAAGGTTCCTTCTTCTGTCAAATTTTCTGAAAGACCTTTGGTAGTCGAAAAGCTGGCAGAGGAAACTTCCGGCGAGAAGGACAGACCTCTTGAGGACCTAAGGAGGGAAGTGCCGGAAGAGACCAGAAGGGATTTGACAGAGAACAGGAGGGAAGTGAAGTCTTCTTCTGACTATTCCTTTGAGCTTGATAAGATTGATGAGGCAAAGACCAGAAAGTTAATCATAGATATAGGGTTGAGGCTTGCCGGTTGGAAGCTAAACGAGAATGTGGAGCTTGAAAGAAAGGTAAGTGGCATGCCCAATAAGGGAGGGACGGGCTTTGTTGACTATCTTTTGCTGGGGAAAAACGGCCTGCCTTTGGCTGTGGTTGAGGCTAAGAGGACTATGGTGGACCCTTCTGCCGGCAGGGAGCAGGCGAAGATTTATGGGGACCTTTTAAAGGGAGAAACCGGCCAAGCTCCTCTTATTTTCTACACAAACGGTTTTGACACTTGGTTTATTGAAGACGACTACCCTCCAAGAAAGGTATCGGGTTTTTACAGTCAGGATGAACTTCAAAGGCTTGTGGATAGGAGGAGGTTTAGGGAGACACTGGCTGATGTTTCCGGTCTTATTGATGACGATATCTCCGGCAGGTACTACCAAAAGGCAGCCATTGTTAATGTGGCAGAAGCCTTTGAAAACAAGAGGCGGAAGGCTCTTTTGGTTATGGCTACCGGGGAACGTGTCATAATAGTGACAGGGTGCATAAATGCTTTAGTATCAAGGGTTTCAGGAACTTTTATTAAAAATAATTCATGCATTGCTTAGAGTAATTAGACTCTAATTGTTGTGAGCAGTGCAT
>JAAYNG010000120.1 GCA_012520935.1 Tissierellia bacterium
AATAATTTTTTTGTCCCTTTTCCCTATAATGAATAGTTATATATAGTAAGACTAAGAAATCTGTTATTTATTATTTACGCATACCTAATGTGGGTATATTTAAAACAATACACGAGGGTAAAAGAATGCAAATGAAATTATTTACATCCAAAAATCATGAAGACTTTTTAACTAATTTATTTAATGAATATAATTCTTTATTTTTTAGAACTGCATATAAGATTACACAGGACAAGTATCTGGCAGAAGATGCCCTTTCGGAAGCCTTTGAAAAAATCACAAGGAATATAGATAGGATAAGTAATTTAGAGAAAGAAGATGTTCCTCCTTATTGTATGAAGATTGTAAAGAACACTGCCATAGATATTATTAAGAAAAAGCAAAGGGAGGACAGGGCAAAATATGAAATAGATATAGTTTCTACATACGAGTCTTTTCCGGAAGAAAAGATTTTAGAAAAAATTGAAATAGAAGACCTGATAGTATGTATTAGAGAATTGGGCGACCTTGAAAGGCATATCTTATCCTTGAGGATTGTGGAAGAAAACATCTTTTCTCAAATCGGTGAAAAGACAAAGCTTTCAGAGGAAGCAAGCAAGAAGAGATACCAGAGGTTAATTAAGAAGTTGTTAGCCATATATGAAAAGGGGGTAATAGAAATGGAAAGGCTTAAATATGCAATTTAAATAGTGGAAAGGGAAAGATTTTCTAATCTACCGATAAAGGACAAGCCGGAAGAAGTTTTAAATTTTTACTAAGAACAAGTCTTAGTTAAGCTTATTGTTTCTATGTCAACCTTTGACCAAAATTTACTTTTCTATAAGTATTCTTATGACCTCTCTTGTGATGATATAAAAGAAATTTTAGAGATAGACAATGAGGAAGGAAGATTAGACTTTATTAGAAATTACCTGTCTGAGATTTTAGGCTTGGAAAATAAAATAATTGCTGAAAAGTCTTTAATGACTGGCTGCAAGGAAGCTATGGAGATAGTTGATGGGGAAATCAAAGAAGACTTCTGTCCAAACAATAGCAAAGGCTTCTCTTTTTCAAAAAGCAGCCGACTTTTCCTTCTTGCCCTTGCCTCTATCTTGTTGTTAATAGGGCTTAACAAGTTTACTGAAGGAAATTTATCCGACTTGCAGTTTGAAAACAAGAAAAAGGATTCTTGGTATTATGCAAAAGCAACCGGCATAAGTGAATACCCTTGGCAGGTTGACGGTTTCCCTTATGAATTTGAATTTCTAACTGAAAATTTAGATTCTTCAGAACAAAATATTTATACCTATGAGGCTGATGACGGTAGCCTTTTGATAATAATGGAAAGTGTAAAACCTTAATAGGAATCGAGGTACTTATGGTATATAAAACAATTTGTAAGGTCTGCCCTGTGGGCTGTGAAGTGTCAATTACCGGCAAGGACCCCAATACGATTACCGGCAACCGATGCGGTCGTGGTGGTGAATATATTTATAAGCAGGTGATGGGAAAAAGTGAAGTCCTCACCGGAAGAATGCCCATTGAAGGCGGAATTATGTCAAAGATTCCTGTTCAGACAAGCGAGCCTCTTCCTTCTGATTTGCGGGATAAAATTTTATCTGAAATTAACTCTTCCAAAGCAGTAGCTCCCGTTAAAAAGGGTGAGGTCTTAATAGAAAATGTATTGGGCACAGGAGTAGATGTAATAGCAAGCAGGGCAATGAAGAAAAGAGGTTGAAATGAAATATACAGAAAAATTTAAAGTAAGAATATCAGACTTAGATTATAAAAAAGAAGTTTCTTTAAACTCCATTATGAAATATTTTTTGGAAACTGCCTTTAAGCATGAGGACTTTCTGATTGAATCCCGACAAGGGGAAAAAGTTGAAAATTACGCTTGGGTTATCTATAAATGGATTGTTAGCTTTGATGAAACTGCCGGTCTTGGAGTGAACTTAAAGGTCAATACTTGGTTATCTAAGGTTGACAGGTTCCTATTGGACAGGTCCTTTGAGCTTATTAATGAAAAGGGCAAAAGGATTGCCAAGGCAAAGTCCGTTTGGAATATGGTAAATACTGAAAGCCGGTCACTTATGAGGATACCAAAGGAAATGGAGCTTGCCGAACAGGTTGTTGACATGGACTTCTTCCCAAAGGATAGGAAGTTATCGGATATTGATGATGGATTGGAATCTAGCAGGGAAGAAAGGGAAGTCCTTACCTATGATGTGGATGCAAATAACCATATGAACAACCTTTCCTACTTGCAAAAAATCCTTGACTCCATACCCTTTGACTTGTTAAAGGATAATAGGATAAGGTCGGCAGAAATAATTTACAAAAGGGAATTACTGCCTAAAGAAAAATTCACTGTTAAAACAACATCAAAACCAAATGCTGGTATGGAAATCTTTTCTCAAATTGTAAACGCAAATGAAGATACAGAATATGCAAGGGCTGTGGTGAAATTAGGGTAAGTATTGAACTTGAAACAATCTATTTAAATTTTAAAATAAAAATAGGGGTTAGCTCAAAAATGAACTTGAGCCGGCCCTATTTTATTTTACCTTATTGTTGAAATTCTTTTATTAATTTTTCCACATCCCTTTTAACATCCTTGCTTTCTTGCTTAAAAGGATATTCCATACTAATTATATAGTCTCCTTTTGACACAATATACCTATCAATATTTTTTTCTTCATCCCTAGCTTTGCAAATTTCCATGCCCTTGTTTTCTATCTCTTCCAACTTCACATAGCTTACACCGGGTTCCTTTTTCATTTCTCTTTTCAGAAAAAATCATTTAAAAATCTCCATTTAACCTTATTGACTGAATACTCCAACTTTTCCATTTCAAACTCTTCTGCCTCTTCTGCCTTTTCCGGCTCAGGAATGAACTCCTGAATATAATAATTCCTCTTAAGGGCATAGGATTCTTTCTCGGTCATACTTTTGGAATATACCCTATCATTGGTTCCCACATAGTCTTCTAACCTTATCGGTATCTCGTCCTTATGGACATATGAATTACTATCTACTACAACCCTTTCTTTTCTTATAATTATGCTAGATAATACTACCAGTAATACGATGTAGGAAAGAGTGAATGTAGTCAGCAAAAGAGTCCTTTGACCCTTCTTTTCTCCTTCAGGCACCTTATTATCCCAAACTTGTAAAAAAATATAGCTAAGGACTATAAAGAGTAATATTGAAAAGAATATAGTTTTTGCCTGTGCATTGCCTGAAAAACCTATGGAAATAATAGCAAGCGGAACAACAATAAGGATTGTGAGTGTCCTTAGCCACTTCAAAGCTCTTAAAGTCGGAAGGCTCCTGCCATTCCTTAAGGTCTTCTTGGCTGTTAATATCCATATGACTAGGAAAATTAGCTCTAGGCTTGCAAAGAAAATTACAAGCATAAAGAAAACAAATTGTATCAAATTAAAATTATCCGAAAAATATGATAAGGGATAGTATTTTAATTCCACATTCATTGACAGGCTAAATATAGGTAGAAATAATAAAAGAAGTAGTTGGGGCAAAACTGTATTTTTAAATATTTGAATAATATTCCTATACTCAACCTCCGGCTCAGTTTCTATAGGTACAGGTTCTTCCTCCTCTGTATAGAATATTTGAAAGGCAAAGGAAGACAAAAGGTGTTTCCATCCAGCCCCTTCCATAATCTCCCTATATTCAAAAACCTCATCCTCTTTTGGGTCTGTAAATTTTGATGCCTTGTGAAAGTATTGAACACTAAACTTAAGCTTACGAGCTTCCGCCTTCCTGTATACTTGGAGGTATCCATATAAATTTTCAAGCATCCAGCCCTTGGCTGCCATCTCTTCTAGCCGTCTTTCAAAACTAGAGTTGTCATAGAAGGAAAACATACCCATTCTTATTTTCTTTTTCATCTTTATCCTCCAAATATCCTATCTAGATTCTATAGCCCTTACCAAGATATCAACTGCCTTTACAAGTTCTTCCGGCTTTACTTCAAAGGGAAATTTGATAGTTATAATATAATTCCCATTTGAAATTGTGAATGTCTGCAAATGATTTTTATAAACTTTCATATCCCCATAGGCTGGATTGCCTTCCAAGTCCCCCTCCCCCATGGAGTTAAACTTCAATTCCTTATTTAAAATGTAATCATACATAAAGTCCCATTTTATTTTACCTATTGTGTAGACCAAGTCTTCGCCATATACTCCAAAAGCATCTTGCCTTCCTGTAATTCTTTTTACTATTGGAGACTCTGCTTCAAATAGCTCATAAGAATAAGTAACACCACCTAATTCCCTGTAGTCTTCTATCTTCAACGGAATATTGTCTTCATATATTTTATACTCATAACTACCTATAATTTCAACCCTGTCAGCCACTTTCTCCTCCGGAGCAAATGTCTTACTTATTACAGAAGTAAATAAGAGAAGTAATAAAACTGCAGAAAAGAAGAAAACAACCTTTTTACTTTGACTATCCTCCATTGTCTTCTTCCTTCGCATTATCTCAAATAATACTCCCAAGACAACCATAAAAAGAGCAATAGAAAGGAATAGAATCTTTGAGGATAAATCTTCTACAAAAAATACGATATAAAGTAGAGCTATCGAAATAATAATTGCTATAGAATATTCTAAGCCTTTCATGGGACCTAGGCTTAGCAGACCCCCTCCCCTGTCTAATTTATTTTTCGCCATACTGGCCCATAGCCCAAAGGCAATTATCTCAAACAAGCAGAAGGTAATTATAAGAAGATAAAAGCCAATGTATAATGTGTAATATTTGCTAGAAAAATGCTCCAACGGAAAATACTTCATATAACTTATTCTTGAGGCTATAATAAAGAAGGAATAGAAAATTCCATACAAAGTCATTGGTAGGCTGGTCTTTTTAAAGGTCTTTAATATGGACCTGTACTCCACCTCCGGCTCTGTATCTATGGGAACATGGTCTTCATTTTCCGAATAAAAAACCTGTATTTCTGCACAGTCTGTAAGGTGGTTCCATCCAGCCTCCTCCATGATTTCCCTGTATTCTAAAACTGCCTCTTCATCATTGTTAAAGTAGACAGAACCTTGGTAGAGGTATTTCACAGCAAATTTTAACTTTTTAGGCTCAATTCTTTTATATATATGGATATACCCATATATATTTTCAAGCATCCAGCCCTTCATTGCCATCTTTTCTAAATAATTTTCAAATTTTGAATTGTCATAATACGAAAACAAGTGTAGTCTTATTGTCTTGTTCATCTTAATCCTCCCCGTATATGTCTTTAAAGTCATCAATCATACCTGTAAGCCTTTCGTATTCCTTTTTAAGGGCAGCCTTCCCCTTCTCTGCTAAGATATAATATTTCTTCCTACCCTCAGCTTTTGTATTGACTATAAAGCCCTCTTTGGTGAATTCATCAAGGAGGTTATAAAGAGTGCCCGGTCCCACTTGGACCCTGCCGGCAGTTTCATTGGAAATCCTTTCCATAAGCTCCACGCCCATGGACTCTTCCTTTAAATTTAAGAGTATATAAAACATCTGCTCCGTCAGAGTTTCAAACTTTTCCCTAGCCATCTTCCACCTCTTTAAATCTTAATATCGATATTCGATATAATTATAATATCGATGTTCGATATTGTCAATATCTTATGTAAAGAAATTAATTACTTGGGAAAATCAATTGTATTTTAAAGCTTAATCTAGTATAATTTATTTAAGAAAGAAGCTTCGATATTACTTATTCAATTCAAACTTCGCACTTCGTCATTATTAGCTAAGGGAAGCAGGCCAGTTCCTAGGCAAATACTTATGGATTGCCTCGTGCTAAAAGCCATCGCAATGACGAAGGTAAGAAAGGTTTTCTAACTGCGAGGTTTGGGTTATTCAACTTTTCTTTCCCATAGGTGATGATAATGAATTCAAGAAATTGTATAATAGTTTTAACAAAGGCACCCTTGCCGGATATTGCAAAATTAAGGCTTGCCCCTCACTTATCTAAAATAGAAAGAGCCTACCTCCAAAGACTTTTTCTCTTAAAAATAAAAGAGGAGCTGGATTTTAATGCAGATATTTTTATCTGTTATACGAAGCATGAAGGATCTATCGAATCTTTAAAGTATATTTTTGGTAATGATTGCAATTACTTTGAAAAAGAAGGAAACTCGCTTGGCGAATATTTATTCAATGCCTTCAAAAAAGTTTTTGATTTAGGTTATAAAAAGGCTGTCCTCTTTAGCACAGATGCACCTGAACTTTCTAAAAAAACAATAAATGATGCCTTTGACATTTTATTAGATAGGGACTTTGTCTTTACCCCCTCAACAGATGGTGGATATATCTTAGTGGGTATGAAAGAACTTTCAAAGGAAGTTTTTTCTTTAGAGAAGTATAATCATTCCAATGTATTGTTGGACACTGTAAAAATAATTGAAGGTCTCGGAAAAACTTATGGACTCACAGAAGTCCTGGAAGACATAGATTTTTATGAAGACCTGCAAGCCTATGTAAATAGGATGGAGTCTAGGGGCATAGTTAATGATATCGTCACTTATATAAAGACAATAAAAAGAATTTCTACCATTATTCCTACCTATAATTCAGAGAACACAATTGAAAATATAATTAAAGTCCTAGACAAGATTAAAGATTCAACGGAAATAATTTTTGTAGATGGGGGTAGCACTGATAAAACCTTATCTCTAATCCCAAGTGAATTTAAGGTCCTTACCTCTGAAAAAGGCAGGGCTGTGCAATTAAATACCGGCGCAAGGGCAAGCACCGGAAATGTTCTCTTCTTTTTGTGTGCAGACTGTGTCCCTCCTGACAGTTTCGTCGATGAAATAAAAATCTTGGCAAGAAGTCATAAAATTGGCTCTTTTGGTGTGAAACACAATTCAAAAAACATTTTAATTCTTCTTCATTGCTTTGTTTGTAACCTTAAAACATGTCTATATAGTCAAGTTCTAAGACAGCAAGGCTTATTCATAGATAAAGACCTGTTCTTCCAAATGGGAATGTATAAAGAGATTCCTATTATGGAAGATTTGGAGTTTTCTCAGCGGATAAGAGAAAGAAAACTCTCGGTTGAACTCACCATGCAAAGAAACTTATTTAAAGGTACCAATTATGATGATGAAAGACTCATTAAGAAAATAAAGAAAAACAATAAACTTCGACGAATGTATAGGCAAGGTGTGGACATTAATAAAATATATGAATTAGATTTGGAAGAGGATGATAATGGACAACAGGACAATTGAAGAAAGAAGAAGGGACAGAGAAAAGTATAACGAAATAGTTTATAGAAAAAATGCCATGATTATCTTTACTAAGGCTCCCATAAGTAATAATGTGAAGACAAGGCTTGGCCCCCAGCTTTCCAAAGATGAACGAGCATCATTACAAAGACTCTTCCTTGTTAATATTTTGGAGCAAATCAAATTAGATGTGGATGTCTTTATTTGCTACGATTCAGAGAAGGGGGCTCTGGCTAATTTAGAGGCAATTTTTGGTTCAGGATGTATTTACTTCGTTCAAGAAGGTGAAGACCTTGGAGAAAGGATGAGGGATGCCTTTGATAAAACCTTTAAGTGGGGCTATGAAAAATTACTTTTAATTGGAACAGATGTCCCTGAATTTACTACTGAAATCTTCAGGGAAGCCTTCAATATCCTTAATCATAAAGACTTTGTTTTTACTCCATCGCCAGATGGTGGCTATTCCCTAGTTGGTATGAAAAAGCGGGCAGATGAAATCTTTACACTTGATGAGTATAGCCATTGCAATGTGTTGAAGGAAACACTTATTAAAATTAAAGAAAGTGGAAAAACTTATGGTTTAACAGAAGAGCTAAAGGATATTGATGTATACGATGACTTGATGGGCTACCTTCAAAGAATGGAAGACAAGGGGAAAGAAAATAATATTAGCTCCTTTGTAAAAGGCCTAAAGAAAATTTCAATTATTGTTCCAATTTATAATGAAGAAAAAACAATAGAAGGTTTGATTGAACAACTTGAACCTGTGAAGGGAGCTGTTGAAATAATATTTGTAGATGGGGGGAGCACTGATAATAGCTTGTCTTTGATACCGGATGACTACAAGCTTCTTAAAGCTGGGAAAGGACGAGCTTTGCAGATGAACGCTGGTGCAATGGAAAGCACTGGCGATATATTATTTTTCCTCCATGCAGATAGTGTCTTGCCAGAGGACTTCTTAGATGAGATAAAAAAAGCAAATAAGGCAAGTAGGGTTGGTGCCTTTGGAGTAAAGTATGATTCTCCAAATTTTTTTATGCACACGACTAGGTGGATATCAAATTGGAGGACTAGTCTCTTTGGAATTGTTTTCGGTGATCAGGGTATGTTCATCGACAGAGACCTCTTCTTTGATATGGGTATGTTTAAAGAAATCCCAATAATGGAAGATGTGGAGTTCTCTGAAAGGCTTAGGGCTAGGGGGATTAAAGTAAGGCTTACAAGTGACCGTATACTAACTTCAGACAGACGATTTCCAAAGGGGACGGTAGCAAAACTTAAATTCATGTGGAAGATGAATAGGCTTAGAAAGATGTATCGTGACGGGGTTGACTTAGACAAAATTTCAAATATGTATAGAGATGAAAGATAATTTAGGTTGGCATGATCAACCTTTTTTATTTTTTGATTATTAGCTCATTAGTTTGCTGCACTCTCATATTAAATCGCTTTAAGTTTGATAAGCTTTTCTTAAGTATATAAAATTTGCTATTAATAAATTTAATTGTATTTAATTCGGTTTTTGGACTATAATCATCTTTGGGGGAAAATTATGAAACACAAAAAATTATTTATATTCCTCGCCTTAATTTTAGTTCTTTTTTTGTTGAACAGCAAGTATGGATTTTCAGATTATATTACAAGTGAAGATACTTGGGAAAAATTTGAAAGACTGATTGAAAAAAACTATGGAGAGGCTGTCTTATTATATTTATTGATAACTATAGTGAGTTCTGTCGCCTTAGCTGTTCCGGGAGTTACCTTTGCCATAGTTGCCGGAATACTTTTTGGTCCTTGGATTGGAAGCTTGCTTTGCTCTCTTGGGACAACCATCGGGGCAGGTATTTCATTTTTTGTGGGAAGGTATTTCTTAACAGATAGCATTCGTCCATTGGTTGAGCAAAATAAATACTTGAAAAAATGGCTGCTTGATGAGGCTGATACTCATGGCGTTTTTGCCCTAATGATTACAAGGTTAATTCCTTTGTTTCCTTATAACCTACAAAATTTTGCCTATGGGATTACCCACATCAGCTTTGCAAAGTATTTTATTTTTTCATTCATCTTTATGATACCCGGCACTGCCATGTACACAATAGGTGCAGCCGGAATCTCGCAGCCGGAAAATAGGACCAAGTATATCTTAATCGCTGTGGGTCTTGGAGTTATTGTTTTTCTAGTTGCATATTATTTAAAGAAAAAATATATGAAGGAGGAAGCTTATGGAGAAGAATATGAATCCTGATGACTGTATTCATTGTGGAAAATGCAAAAAAAATTGCCTCTTCCTTCAAAAATATGATATCGATATAGGCGATAAGGAAAAGCTTTATGAGCTTGCCTACCACTGCTTTCTTTGTGGAGAATGCTCAAAAGTTTGTCCAATTGGAATAGATGGAAAAGAAATTATCCTCGAGATGAGAAGGAGAAAAGTTCGAGAAAATAATGGTAAAGTTCCCGAAAATGGGTATAGCTTGTTACAGTTTGAAAAAAAAGACTATATTTATAAAAACTATAAAAACTCTACAAATAATACTGTTTTATTCCCCGGATGTAATTTCCCTTCCTTATTTCCAAAAACTACAAAAAAGTTGATGGAAATTTTTAAAAAACATGGGATTGGAACAGTTTTTGACTGTTGTGGAAAGCCCATTTCAGAACTTGGTTTAACAAAAGAAGAAGGGGAAATTGTTAATAGGCTTGAAAAAAATTTAAAGAAACATAATATTGAAGAAATTATTATCCTCTGTCCAAACTGCTATGCTTTTCTAAAACCTGTGTTAAATATCAAAATTACCAGCATTTATGAAAAACTACAAGAATTAGGCATTGGAGAAAAAATTGAAGCCGGCAAGGTCTACCCTACCTGTCAAGAACGAGGAAACTTTCCAATGTTTGGAAAAATCGAACCATTCTTGGATGGCGAGGCAAGTTTTGTAGAAGGAATCCAATGTTGTGGACTTGGTGGATGTGCTTCTTCAAAGGAGCCAGAAATCAGCTCAACCATGGCCGGAAAAACTAAAGACTTGGGTAAAGTCTTAACTTTCTGTGCATCATGCACCGGAATTTTTGATAGAAATGGAGGAGATGCTGAACATATACTCCTCAAAATTTTAGGAGAGGAAGAAAATCCTGATTCAAAGAAATCAATGATTAACAGAATATCAACGAGGTGGTGGAAGGTATGAATGAAGAGTTAAAAGTAGAAGTGAATGAAGAAGAAAAGAAGAAAAAGAATTGGACTAAGAGGATTATACTTATTGGTGTTGCAATCGCCTGCGTGTTAATCTATTTCTTTGTTCCAAGTGTTAATAGTTTTTTCAATGAAATTTTTAGAATGTTTGCTAGTGGAGATTTTGAAGTTGTTAGAGATTTTATATCTAAGTATGGGGCATATGCTGCTGCAATTTCATTTTTCTTAATGATATTCCAATCAGTGGCTGCACCATTACCAGCATTTCTACTTACATTTGCCAATGCAAATTTATTTGGTTGGTGGAAGGGCGCAATATTATCTTGGTCAAGTGCCATGGCAGGTGCTGCAGTGTGCTTCTATATTGCAAGAATTCTGGGCAGGGATGTGGCTGAAAAACTTACAAGCAAGGCAGGGCTTGAACATATTGATGAATACTTTGAAAAGTATGGGAAGAATACTATTTTAATCTGTAGATTGCTTCCATTTATAAGTTTTGACATAGTGAGTTATGCTGCAGGTTTAACATCCATGGGCTTTTGGGAGTTCTTTATTGCCACAGGAATTGGTCAATTGCCTGCAACTATAGTTTATTCATATGTGGGCGGAATGCTTACAGGTGGTGCTAAGTTAATTGTAACTGCATTGCTTATCCTATTTGCACTATCTGCACTAATTTTCTTAATGAGAAAAATCTATACGGATAGGAATAAAAAGAAGGATGCTGAAAAGGCATAAATTCACTTATTAAGTTCATAAAACTCAACTTACAATAGGGTAAGAAGTTTTTGAAATAAATTTAAAGGAGGAAAAGAATGAAGAAGAGAAGTATTTTGTTAGTAATGGCATTAGTATTAATGCTCACAATTGCAACTGCATGTGGAGGTAACACAGCAACAACTACTACATTAGAAACAGGGGCAACAAATGAAGCAGGCAACACAATTGTTACAGCAGCGGATACTGTAGCAGCTGTTGATGATGAGGATGTTCATATCGTTGACCTAAGAACTTGGGAAAACTATTCAGCCGGTAGACTTAAAAACTCTGAGTGGGTACCTATTTTCCCTATGGAAGATGAAACTTTACCAGGTGAAATGGAAACATATGCAAAGGCTCACTTGATGGATGGAAAGAAAATCTACCTGGTTTGCAATAGTGGAGCAAGTGGAGCTAAAAAGGCTACAGAAGTTTTGACTGGTGCAGGTATTGACCCGGCTCTTATCTACACAGTAGAAGGCGGAGCAAAGGCTCTTGGAGAAATCAAGGATGCTCTTAAGACTGATAGGACAGAAGATGCTATTGATTGGCAATATGTTTCCGGGGCAGATGCACTTAAGGCCTTAGAAGACGGTTCAGCTCAAATCGTTGATGTTAGAGATGACGAAACATACAAGGCTGGACACTTAAAGGGTTCTAAACAAGTGGCCCTTAAAGAGATTGAAAGTCCGGAAGCTCAAACTGCAATGTATAACTTGGCAGAAACTGAATTAACGAAAGATAAACCGGTCTACCTTCTTTGCTACAGCGGAAACAAGTGTGCAAAGACAGCAATTTCAGTAATGAAGGATGCAGGTTATGATACAAACAATGTATTCATAATAAAAGACGGAGCAAAAGACCCAGATATCGCAGGTGCATTGGTAACTGAATAATTGAATTTTTAAAAAATCCCAAAACTATTCAAGTTTTGGGATTTTTATATTTAGAATATCTGTCGTAGGAGAATTCTCTCAACAGATATTATTAAATCCTTTTTCTAAACTTCAAACCTATATGTTTCTTCTTCAAGTTTAGAAACAACATCTTTAAGTTCCAAGGTCTTATTTACAAAACCTTCTATTAGCATATTTTGACTGTCAACTGAAGCATTTGCTTCCTCTGTAGAAGCTGCATTTTCTTGGGCAATGGCCGAAAGACTTTGCACAATTCTTATTAGGTTATCTGAATTCCTATTTAGGTTTGCCCCTGCTCCCACAACATTTTCTATTTGCTCCTTGGAGTTATCTACAGCATTGGCAATCTCTTGAAATTTCTCTTTTGTGAGTATTGACTTTTTCTATTGTAGGCTTGCAAGTTCCTCAACATTGTTCATGGATTTTACAGCTGACTGTGTCTGGTCCATAAGTTCCTTAATAATTTCCTGTATTTCCCCACTAAATTTAGCCGAATCTTCTGCAAGCTTCCTAATCTCATCTGCGACAACTGCAAAGCCTCTACCTGCTTCTCCAGCCCTTGCAGCTTCTATAGCAGCGTTTAACGCTAAGAGGTTTGTTTGGTCTGATATGGACTGAATCATATCAGAAGCACCGGAAATTCTCTCTGATGAATCATTTGTCTTTTCTATAACATTAGCTACTGCACTTGTAAGTTCTTTACTTTCCGCACTTTGACCCATTACCTCATTTATTAATTCCTCACCCTCAACCTTCTTCTGGTCAATATGGGCAATGGACTCTTCCAAGCTATTTATTGCTGACTGCATAGCCATAATAAAATTCCCCAGCTCTTCTGCATTTTCTGCAGCTTCAAAACTTTCTTGGGCTTGTTGGGTAGCCCCTTCAGCAACATTTGTAATGGCATCCCGAATTTCTTGAGAAATTTGGAAGACCTTATTGCTACCATCTACCATTTCATCTGTACTTTTATGAGATTCTTCTGCCCCATCCCTTACAAGTCTTACAAAGTTAGTAAGGTTATCTACCATGACCTTAAAATCATCATATAAATATTGGAATTCTACCGTACCCATCCTGTCGTCAAAGGAAACCCTCAAATCACCATCAGCTATCAATCTAGATTTACTAGAGATGACATTTATCGCCCTTGATAAATAATTGGATGTGATAATTGCCAAACCTAGAGATACCACAAAAACTATAAGGAGTGTTGCAATAACCCCCCTAATAACACTGTTAATAACATCTAAAACGATTGACTTTTCAACACCAAAAACAACCTTCCAGCCCATATCTCCAACATTTTCAGAAAAGTAAAATCTTTCAACATCATCAGCCAGTTTAAAGGCTGTATCATAACTACCATTTTTTAAAACTTCTGCAAATTTATCTTGGTTGTTAAAGGATTCACTTGTTAAAAGTCCATCATCGTTTGAATTCCTTATCCCTATTATTTGGTTGCTACTGTCCACTAAAAACAAGTAGATTTTTTCATTTGCCTTTTTTACGACATCCTCCACAACTGAAAGTCGGACATCGGAAGCTAAAACAACATTCCCAAGTTTCCTTGAATTTATCTTCCTTGAAAATGTAACAACTAAATTGCCTGATTCAAAATCTACATAGGCATTACCCATTTAGATGTTATCAGAAGACATAGCATTTTTAAACCAAGACCTCTCCCTAGCATCCAGACCTTTTACAGGGTCTCCTCCATCTACATATGTCCTACCATCTTGCAAGGCAAGAGCAAAAGAAATGTCCTTGTTCTTCTGAATATGATAACCCAAGTCCTTACTAATCTTTCGGGGGTCATTATCATCAGTATACTCCATGGAATTAGCTACAGTATCTACCCTTACAATTGTTTCATAAAAGTACCTGTTCACCTCGCTCGTGTAGACATTAGCATCTCCTATTGCCTTTTCCTTTGCAAGGTCAATCATCTTTCTCCCTTGGGTGAAATAATTATAGGCTGAACTTAAAACAGCTGCTAAAATTCCAACAAAAGTAACTGTAATCATTATAAACCTTCTCAAAGTTGCTTTTTTTCTTTTCAGCTTTTTTTCTTTCATCTCCATACCTACATATTATACTGTTAGATATTTAGTTATATTTTAATATTATCATGATATTAATAAGTGTCAAGAGAAATTGTTAATAATTATACACTTATTAGTGCAATTTAGCTTTATATAATGTTGTCTTATGGTTTATTAATATTTATTAACCGAATTTAAAAAAACTAAAACACTTCTAACAGTTATAATGTTGAAACAAGGAGAGATATCAAGCACAATAAAAATCCCAAAGTCTTTAAAAGGGCTTTGGGATTTTTGTTTGCTTTAAATCTTGAATATTGATATCATTTCTGTTAATTTTTGTGCCGTTTCTGAAAGGAACTGGCTAGAGCTTGCTATTTCTTCAGCTGATGCTGTCTGCTCTTGAACTGTTGCTGCAAGCTCTTCTGATGATGCTGCGTTTTCTTCTGACAAGGCTGACAGGTTTTCTATAATATTTAACATATTATCCCTTGCTTCAACCAGTTCTTGCTCTGATGTCTTTAAGCCTTCCATATTCATCTTCACAGCTTCTATTTCATTTACTGCTTCCTCTGTCCTTCCTGTCGATGAGGTTACTGCCCCTGTTATTTCAATAGAATATTTTTAATTAGATTAATAGTATTAATCTAATAGCCACCAAAGAAGTCATAAGGGATAAAGTAAAGGTAAGGAGCTGTGAGTATTGCCAGTGATAAAGCTAACTTTTTCTTATCTTCATAGGGGATATCCAAGCTCTTAAAAGACTTCTTTAAGTTGAAAAAGTATATGCAGAGACCTACAATTAATAGGCAGGCACAAATCCAAAGAAAGCCCCAAATGCTTTCAAAGGGATTAAACATCACTGCCTTACCCAAGTTTTCGTAAAGCCAATCCCCATAAGCCGGAAAGAAATCCTCCAGAAAGTATACTAGCAGCATAAAGACTCCACCTATGATATCAGATAAAAAGCCATAACTCCAAACCTCCCAAATAACAGACTTGGTCTTTTTCTTTGCCCCTTCAATTTTTAAGTATTTCATAGTGTAGAAAAGAACTGCAAAGTCTATGGCAAAATTTAAAGGTAGTGTTATAAAAACAATTGGCGGAATTGCAACTAAAAGCCAAATTGGAAATATGATGTTATATAATCTTTCTTCCTTAATTCTCATTTTAATACCTCCCGATAGGTCTCTTCTAAAATGGCACGGGCTGTTTTAAAGTCAAGCCTCCGCCTCCTTACTCCGTCCTTTCTATTCCCTTTAAAGGGTGTCAGCAAGACATCATTAGACTTCTCCCTTATCTCTTCCAACCTTTTATTTGCCTTTTCTATAAAGGCTTCACGCAATTCTTCATCTACTTTTATATCAATTAAGGTCATATGCCTTGAAGAAACCTTTAACCTCTTATTAAAATCATAGTCCAATTCCTCTCTAAAAGAAAAGCTTATCTTCCTCTTCGGGTCTGTTGAGTCAACAGCCCTCAGGGCAAGCCATCCATCTATGTCATTAAATTTTATTTTTACACTTCTCTTTGGTGTCAATCTCATCTTTTCAAGTTCTTCTAAATTGAGTAAATAGTTCTCCCCCTTATAAATTCCAATCTCAGAAAAGCCCTTCTTCCTTCCGTCAAAAGATAGGACACAAACAGGACATTCTGTATCAACAAATGGGTTTTCCTCAATAATTGTAATTGATGATAACCTGTCTTTGTCTTTGAAGTTGGAATTAATAAAGGATTCAGGAACTATGAGAACTGACTTGTTGCCAGCCTCTAAAACCCTTTCTATCGCAATAAGATAGAGGTCGTCATAGGTTGTGCCTTTGAAATAATCCAAATTCAGTCCTTTACGACTTGCTGACTGTTTAGCCAAGTAAGGTGGATTTGTAACTATTATCCCCTCTTTCTTTGGAATGTTAACAAGGCTGTCATTTATCTCCCAGCCTAATTCTTCATCTACATCTAATCCAAAAAATGAAGAATATCCCTTTTCTCTAAGGGCTGAAAATATTTCTCCAGTACCGGCAAAGGGGTCATATATAGTTTTTTCCCCACTGTCTTTAATAAATTTTAGGACCCTATCAGTGAGCCAATAGTCTTCTACTGTGTAGAACTGTCCCCTCTCAACTTTTTCTTTCAACTTTTTCCGGCTCCGTAAAACCCTCTCCAAAAACTTCCGTTACAAGATTTACAGATATAAAGGCACGATGGTCAATCCTTCTAACAAACTGCCTCACCTGTATATATTCCCTTGTAGAAACTATTACATTAACTACCATCTTCTTATCTCTTGTATGTCCACCCTCTGCATGGTAAAGTGTGGTTCCCCTGTCCATTTCTTCTTGGATAAACTTATTTATCTCTTCATACTTCTCGCTAATAATGAACATATTTATCTTATTGTTAAAGCCAGCAATAATCTTGTCTATAACAACTGAGTTAATAATTACACCAAGTAAAGAGTAAAGACCAATCTTAACCCCAAAGGCAAAAAGTCCTAGCATTGTAATTAGGAAGTCTGCCATCATTAGGCTTATTCCGACCTTAATGTTTAGATACTTGTTTAATATCATGGCGATAATGTCTGTGCCACCAGTTGAAGCATCTTGATATAGGATAATCCCCATGCCTGAACCTGAAATTAAAATTCCAAAAACCAAATTTAAGAAAATATCATCCACCAAGGGTGAAGACATTGGTAAAAGGAATTCTAATAGGGAGATTAAGCCTGACAGCAAGAGGCTTGAATAAAGTGTGTAGCCTAAAAAATCCTTGCCCAATAAAAAATATGCTAGGACCAATAAGATGGCATTGATGATAAACATCATCCCCCCAACCGGAATAGCAGGAAAAAAATGATTCATTGCCAAGGAAAGACCAGAGACTCCACCAACTACTAACTTTTGTGGCATTAAAAAAAAGTATAGTCCAATTGTCAAAATTAATGTTCCTAAGGTCACAATAAGAAATCTTTTTATATTAAGCTTCAAAATATACACCCCTTTCATGATATATTACACGAATTAGAGTATATTGTCAATAAGAGCAATAGAAAAGACCCAGCCTTATTTTTATAAGCTAGGTCTTAAATCTTTTCTATGTTTTCTTATAGAATACAGATGGCCCTTCTAAAACTTCCCATCCAAATTCTTCATAAATCTCTCTGCACCTATTTACTGTATAACCTCTGTCTGTAGCTTCTTTTGTATCTCTAGGGTTAGAAGCAACCTCTGCCCATGGTAGGTTGGCACCTTCACTTACAGAAAGTTCATTAGGTTCATGGGTACAATTTCCAATAACCCTGTTAAACTAAGAAAGCTTCTCTAGTATTATCTTTTTTTATAAGACTGGTATAGCACTGTTTTACAACTATCTATTTTCAAATAATTTTGATTTTTTCTCTTTCTCATTAATAAAACTTATATCATTTTTACTTTTCTAGTGTAAATATGTTTTTCAATTCCTCAATCAATTTGTCCTTATTTATTATCCTTCCATAAAAGACCTCCTTGTCTCCCTCATATAAGAAACCCTTCTTCACCTGGTCTCCTGATGATATAGTGCCTTTTTCTAGGCTAAAGGCTTCTGGAAATGTTAAGACCATGGCAGTTATCATGTCCCATATTATTATTTCATCGCCATAAACTTCAATATGGTATTCAAACCATTCTTTAAGCCTCTTGGCAAAATCTCCATCTGAAATACTATCAACTATTTGAAAGGTTAGCGACTTATCCAAAGGAATTTTTTTCAACTCATTGGCTGTTAGGAATATTAGGGGTAGGTCAGAGGAAAATAGGATATTTGAAGACTTGTAATCACATGAAAAGTTAAGTTCATCCATCACCCTATTGGCAAATTCTAAGGGAGAAGTTATTCCACCCATCAACACAACACCTGCTACAGCCTTAACCTCCAAACCTAACTCTAAGGCATGGGCGATATTTGTTGTGCTGCCCAAACTCAATATATAAAACTTCTTATTTTTATCTAAGATTTCCTTAGAATATTTTACCAGCATCTTTGCAGCTTCATTCTCCTCGGCCAGTCCACCAAGTTCTACGCCTCTGTAGATAGGAAGTGAGTAGCCTAGCTCTTTAAAAGACTCTTTTGTAGCTTCATAGACTATAGCTTCCTTATGGTTGCCAAAGCTTGTCAGCACAAATGGTAGTTCAGCGCCCCTCCTCCTTAAGTATTCCAAAGCTAATAAGTCATCACAATCTCTTTCTGGCACTCCTGCTGTGTTGTCGAAATTCACAACCACCGGACCCTTATGATTAATTACCATCTAATCACCTCTGCCTAATTCTACTATGCACAAAACAATTATTCAAGGGATATATTTAAGTTTTAGAAGTCTCGCAAGAAATTTAATAATAAAAAATAATCTATTAATTATTTTAATTGTATTTATTCATTGTTTCATTATATAATAGACTTTGGTTTGTGATTGCTAACTTGTTAAAAGACCTAATATTTAGATATAGGTCCAGTAAAGAAGGTGATTTTTTGGAAAAAACAAGGGGCTTGAAAAAATTCGTAAAAAGTCCAAGCTATAGGAAGGCATTGAATTTACCCAATGGGCAAGTAGAATCTTATGAGCTCCTAGGTCAAGGAGAGTATAACAGAAATTATCTTTTTACCCATCCTTATACAAGAGAAAAATTAGTTTTAAGGCTTAACTTTGGAAGTCAGATGCATCTAGAAAATCAAATTAAGTATGAATTTGAGACTCTAAAATTACTAGAAACTTCTGGCAGGACTCCTATAGCAATTTATGTTGATGATTCTAAAAAAGAAATAGACTTTGGAGTGCTGGTGATGGAGTTTTTAGAGGGAAACCATCTAGATTATAAAAAAGAAGTCTTTTCTGCTGCTGAATGTCTTGCAGATATTCATTCTTTAAAACTTCCTGATAGTCAACACCTAATAGAGCCAAAAAATTCTCTAAGGGCCATACTTGATGAGTGTGAAGATATGTTTAAAGTTTTTTGGGATTCTAATATTGCTGATCCTGGAAAGAAAATTGAAATAAGAGAATTGTTGGATATTGGTCAAAAAAGATTTACTTCTATCAAAGATTCTGAATTTAAGTGTATTGTAAACACTGAATTAAATTCAACAAACTTTCTAGTAAAGGAAGGAAGGGCTTCCCTAGTGGATTGGGAAAAGCCTATCTACGGAGACCCAGCCCAAGATTTAGGACACTTCCTCGCTCCAACTACAACTTTTTGGAAGACAGATGTGATATTGACCCTTGAGGAAATGAATAACTTTATTGATTATTATATAGAGATGGTCGGAAATAGGTTCCCCAGCAAAGGTTTAAAGGAAAGGGTTATGAACTTTATTCCTGCAAATTGTCTAAGGGGGATAACATGGTCTGCTATGGCCTGGGTAGAATATAGGCAGCCCGATAAAGAAGTCTTTAACGAATCAACCTTTAACAAGCTAGATGCTTATTTAAGTGATGATTTTTTAGAGAGTATTCGTGAAATAATAAAATAAGGAGAGATGAGATGAAGAAGAAAATTTTAAGCTTACTATTAGTAGGACTACTGGTCTTTTCTTTCACAGCTTGTGGACAAACAGAAACTAGTAATGAAATTACTACAGATGGTAAGACAGAAACAGCTACTAATGAAGGTGGAGAAAAAAACATCGATGGTATGACCTTTAATGAAATGCTTGAGGCTGCAAAGGGAACTAAAGTAAGCTTTTATGGTTGGGGTGGAAATGAAAAACTAAACAAGTGGCTGGATGAGGTTTATGCAAAGTCCTTAAAGGAAAAATATGATATTACTCTTGATAGGGTTCCTATGGATATTGACCAAATCCTTTCACAGCTATCTGGAGAGGTACAAGCCGGAGTAGATGGCCCTATTGATATGATTTGGATCAATGGAGAAAATTTCAAATCCTGTAAAGAAAACAATATGCTGTACGGACCCTTTACTGAAAGACTTCCAAACTTTGAAAAGTATATTGACCCTGAGTCAGATGATATAAAGTTGGACTTTGGTTATCCAGTTGAAGGTTATGAAGCTCCATACAGCAAGGCACAGGTTGTCTTTGTTGTTGATGGTGCAAAGGTGAGCGAAAGACCTAAAAACGCTGCTGAATTCTTAGAATTTGCAAAGAAGTATAAAGGAAAGGTTGCATATCCTGCCCTACCTGACTTCACAGGCTCTGTATTTGTAAGAAATATTATCAACGAAACTTGTGATTATAGTAAACTAATGAACCCAGATTTGACAAAGGAAGAGGTTAGAGAGATTATTAAACCTGCTATAGATTATTTAGTTGAACTTAACCCTTACCTATGGGGGGAAGGAAAGACTTTCCCTGTTTCAGGACCAGATAAAATGAACATGTTCTCAGACGGTGAATTAGTATTTGACTTTACCTATGAATCCTATGGACCGGTTCAAAGTATTGCCGATGGAACTTATCCTGAAACTGTTGAAACATTTATCTTTGATAAGGGTACTATTGGAAATACCAACTTTATAGCAATAGCTAAGAATTCAACAAATAAGGCTGGAGCAATGGTTGCTATCAATGAAATGCTTACTCCTAAAATGCAAGCTTCAAAATTACAAGAGCTTAAATTGTTACCAGTTCTTGACAATGATAAGTTAAGTGATGAAGAGAAAAAATTGTTTGAACTTGATCTTGGAAAGGCTGCTATCCCACAAGATGAATTATTATCTAAGAGACTTCCAGAACTTCCTGCAGGTTTGGTTCCAATTATAGAAGAAATTTGGGCAGAGGATGTAGTAGGTAAGTAATGAAAAAGAAGTTCACGCCCTATCTGCTATTGTTGCCACAAATAGGGCTGACCCTACTTTTAATAACAAGTCTACTCACCGGAATCATACAAAGCTTTGGTGTGATTCCGGCTTTTAACTTGTTTAAACCTAGCCTAAAATATTACATAGAAATTTTCGCTAGACCAGATATCATAAATTCTATTTTCTTTAGTTTGAAAATTACCTTAATATCTTCTTTATTGGCTACATTTATAGGGCTTGTAATCTGTGGCCTACTAGTTTCAAATAAAGAAAAAACTCCCCTCGTTAACATTATTACACATATACCAATAACTGTCCCTCACATAGTTGTGGCCTTATTTACAGTAATTATTTTTTCTCAAAATGGTGTCTTTGCCAGATTGGCATATCTCTTAGGCTTTATTTCTGAACAACAAGAATTTCCTAGACTTATCTACGACCAAAATGGAATAGGAGTTATTATTTCATACCTTTGGAAGGAAATTCCTTTTATTATCTACTTTATCCATTCACTTATGTCCAGAGTTGAAGGAAGTCTAGGGGAGGCTGCAAGAGACTTGGGGGCAAATAAGTTTCAAAGTTTCATTAAAGTAACCCTGCCGCTTTCAAGCAGAGTAATAATAAGTGGCTTTTTAATAATATTTATATTTACCTTGGGGGCTTATGAACTTCCATTGTTGCTTGGAGCTACGATTCCAAAAGCTTTACCTGTACTAGCCTACCAAGAATACCTACACCCAGACTTAAGGCACCGACCTTATGCCATGGCACTAAATGGTATTATTATCTTGATCTCCTTGATTTCATCTATAATATACTACTTCTTAATGAAGAAAAGAGGCGGTGGATATGAGTAAGAAATTATATTCAAGATTTTTAAAACCACTTTTTATAATATTAATATTCTTCCCTTTACTTACTATTTTTGTATGGTCTTTCATTGAAAGATGGGAGTGGCCAAGCCTCGTCCCTACAGTCTTTTCAAATAGGGCCATGAATGTGATCTTTAGGAATAAGCAAGACTTTTTCAAATTGATTGGGTCGGGTATACTTATTTCCGGAATGGTTGCCTTGCTTTCTGTAATTACATCTACTATGGCTGCAAGGGCCTTTGTATTTTATGAAGTTAAGTACAAAAACTTAATTAATTTCCTTTCCCTCTTGCCCTTCATGGTACCAGCAACAGTTTTTGGAATGGGAATACAATCTATCTTCATAAAGTGGGGACTAAATAACAGCATTTTAGGAGTTGTCATAGCCCATCTTATCTATTCACAACCCTACGCCTTTCAACTCATGTTGGCTGGAACCGAGTCAATTGGGAGGACCTATGAAGAACTGGCCCGGTCCTTGGGGGCCAACGCCTGGCAGGCCTTTTATAAAATTTCCCTGCCAATGCTAATGCCAGTAATTTTAGCAAGTGCTTCCATGGCCTTTGTAGTTTCTTTCGGTCAATACTTCCTCACCCTTATAGTTGGAGGAGGTCAGGTTAAAACCTTTGCCATTGTCATGGTTCCATATATTCAAAGTGGTGAAAGAAACATTGCAGCAATTTATAGCTTGTTTTTCCTAATCATCCTATTTATAATAAACCACCTCTTAAACTATGTTGGTAAAAAGGTGGAAGAAAAAATATATAAGGGGTAAAAAACAGAGTATCTATTGCAAGAGAAGATACTCTGTTTAATGTCATCTATTTACATAATATTTTTTCAAAATCTTTTAACCTGTCCAAAGCTTCTGCAGGAAGTCTATCCCTTTCACTTAAGGATTCAACAAACTTTATCCTATAGTCAATGCTATTTAACCAAGCTTTTCTATAGTCGTCATCTGTTATATTAGGTTCAAAACCTTCAATAGAAGCATATTCTATACCCTTTAAGTCGCCCATTGGCTTGAATTCCAATTGACCTTCAACAAGCTTCTCCAGTATAGCCAGTGTCACTTCCTTTGGAATATCTTTATCTAAGAAGGCTCCTGTATTTAAGATATAGCATTCTATCCCCCTGTTTTCAAACAAGGCCTTAAACTTCATATAGTCATGGGATAGTGGATATGTCCTGAATGGATTTGCATATGGCTCGATTACCAAGGCATTCATATCTATACCCTTTTGTAGCCTTTCAGCCGTTGACCTCTTTGTCGCTAAAGTTCCTCCCATTACTGAGGCAAGTACAGGGTCATTTAACTTAATAATTGGAGGAATGGTTGAGTCTTTCATCAGCCAAATAATAGCATCAACCGGCTCATCTATCTTGTTAATCCTGTTTTCAGTCCATAAAACAGACTTTATTGCCCTACCATTTCCATTCCTTATATCTTCATTTACCAAGACAATCTTTCCATTCTCGTCCAAGGTTGCACCACAATTTTGAGTTGTGATTAGGTACTTATTGGCAGGGTTATCCATTGGATAGTCCTGGGTCTTGTCAAAGTATGACGGCTCTAAGGCTATTGATGAAGCATCCTCGTCGTTAATTACATAGGCATCATCATGTAGGATACTGATGTTATACTTACCGTCGTGGTTATTATGAGTAAGAGTTGACTTCCCTGAACCTGAAAGGCCAAAGACACCGATTGTATAAGCCTTGTCCTTTAGGTTGTACCTCTTAATACCGCCATGGCAGGAAGCAAAGCCATTCCTGTTGGCAATCCCCCAGGCCAAAGTCAAAGTGCCTTTTTTATGCTCCCCAAAATACCTCATACCTGCTAATAAAAGAGCATTATGGGTCGGGTCAAACAAGCATAGACCATCCTCATGTCCCTTGGCATAATAATCTGGGAGTGAAAGGATTAAGATATCCCCCTCTCTATATTCTTTTGAATTTTTATACATTTCATCATATTTATCATTTCTTGACTGGAAATTTAGCATCCAGTTATATAAAGTGTTCTCATAGCCTTCTTGAACAAGCAGATGGGCCTTAACCATAAAGCCTTCATTTAATCCAATATAAGCCTCTGCATGATATAATTTCGTTTTCCTAGCATGGAAGGCAGCCTCCCTTGCTATTCCGGAATATTTTTTTATCTGTTCTTGGTCTTCGTCAAGTATTACCCTTGCCTTGGCATACCTACCTGTAATCTCCCCGTCATTAAATAATAAAACCTTAGCCCCACTAGGTAGACCTAGCTTTTCCGGTTCAAATACATCCAAGTCAGTTACAATTGTTCCGGGCGAATTTTTAGCTAATTCATAAGCTCTTTCCAATGAATTGACATGTTCTACATTGTTTGAGTACATTACTGTCTCAATTGTAGTTCTTACAGCAGAAAAAAGTGGATTTGATTTTTTTATATCCTCTCTTTTATAGCTTGATATAGTTGACATTTCATCCCTCCAATAAATTATTAGCTATATTATAACAAATAATAAAATAAAAGAAAAGAACAAACGAAAGATTGTTAATTTAATTCGTTTGCCCTTGATTCTAACTATCTAACAATAGCAATTTCAATAATTACAATAGTTTGTTTTCCTTTAAGAGGCTAAGGATTTTTTCCTTATCTCCTATATAATATTTCTGGTCAAAAGTATAATGACCATAGTTTACCTTTAATATCAATTCATTTTGACTTTCAATAACTTTTAATTCTACAACTTTTTCAAAGGGAATCCTTCCAAAGGGAACAAACCTGGCATAATGATAAAAGCCCTTAACCCCTACGCCCTCGCTGACATACATAGAAAAAGTCATATTGGTCGCAGCAAAGGCAAGCAGGTATCCTAAATAATTATTATTGTATAAATAGTTTACAACAATTAGGACGGTTGCCATAAGCAGAATAATTATTATCTTGTCCTTGCCCACTACAACATTTGCAATATTATTTCTCCTCCTATTAATATAGTGGGCAGTTGCAAGCAAGAAAACTACTATTAAAAATATGCCTAAGTTTTTATCCAAAAATATCAGTACTCCTTATCATACTCTAATAAGCTTCCAATTATATCATAGTGTCCTACATCTACTAGAAAGATTATTTCTCTTCCTTCATAGTACCACAAAACCCTAATATCCATATTTATGCTGGACTCCATAATATTATCTGTCCCTTTAATCTTTTTTGTCCTTAAAGATGGATGATTAGGGTTATCAACAAGCAATCTTAATTTATCTTTTACCCTATCTTGCTCCTGCTTTTCTAAATTCTAAAAATACTTGTAAAGTTTTTTCGAATAGGTTATTTAAAGTTTCATTTACTTATCCAAGTCTGCAATTAAATCATCAATATTATCAAATACAGGAACTTCACCCTTAGATAATTGTTTTTTTCATGTCTTCAACATTTTCTTTCAGTTCATCAATTACTTTTTGAGGATAAATTACAACAGGCGTTAAAACTATTGCTCCATTCTCTTCTCTTATTTCAAACTTATCACCTTGACTAAGTTTAAGATTATCTACAATTTTCTTAGGTATCGTTACCTGAGACTTGGCTTTTAATTCAGCTAACATATTTAACAGCTTGCCTTTCATTTCCTATTTTCTAACTTTCTAACTTTATTTTATAATTTATTTGATAAAAAGTAAAGAAAAAGAAAAGTAGCTAACTACTCACTGATAAGCTTAGCCTTCTTTAATCCATAAAATATCAAGCTGATTACACAGGCTACTACTGAAGCCAAAACCATGCCCTTTAATTCTATTTGACCAAGTTTAATACTAAGTCCACTTAAACCTGCTACAAAGACCACAGATGTAAGAATTAAATTTGAGGACTTTGAATAGTCAACCTTGCTGTCTACCAAGAGTCTTATACCCGATGTTCCTATCATACCATAAAGAAGGAAGGTAACCCCACCAATAACATCTCCGGGTATGGTCTTTATTAAAGCAGCTAAAGGTCCGACAAAGGCCATCAATATTGAAATAATTGCAGCTCCTGCTATTACTTGGACACTATAAACCCCTGTTATAGCCATAACGCCAATATTTTCCCCGTAAGTAGTTGTCGGTACACCGCCAACCATACCTGAAAGGGCAGTTGAAAAATCATCGGCAAAGATTGTCCTATGGAGTCCTGGGTCTTTCAGTAAGTCCCTGCCGATAATATTTGAAGTAACAACCTGGTGACTAATATGCTCTGAAGTTATTACCAGCAGCACCGGCAGCATAGCAAGGGATGCATCTAGGCTGAATTTTGGAGCACTGAAGTGTGGGATTGTAAAAAATCCATTTGCCATTAAATTTGAAGTATCTACCATACCAAAAAAGAAGGCGGTTATATAGCCCACTATTATGGCTGTGAGTATGGGAATGGTTGCAAAGAATCCCTTAAAGGCAACAGAGCCTATTACAGCCGTAGATAAGGTCACAAGGAAGATGATAACGCTCTCTATAGTCCTTGTATCTGTCATTATGTTCGCACCAATCGCACCTCCTGCGATTGTTGTCCCTGCCAGTTCAAAGCCAATTAAGGCTACAACTGCACCCATTGCAGCCGGCGGAAGGACTATATCAATCCAGTCTGTCCCAAACTTATAAATGATAAAGGCAAGCAAACAACCTAGAAGCCCGGTCGTAACAAAAGCCCCCTGTGCATATTGAAAACCCTGACTTGCAATAATCGTGGACGCCGGTCCTAGAAATGCGAAGCTGGATCCCAAATATGCGGGAGCTTTTCCTTTTCCTACCAATATGAAGAGCAAAGTACCAATACCATTCATTAACAATACGATGCCCGGGTCAATGTTGAAAATAATCGGAACCAATACCGATGCACCAAACATTGCAAATGTGTGCTGAACACTTAGGGGAATGAGTAAAGATGGTGAAACTTTCTCCTCCACTTGAATAATTCTTTTTGACATACTACTACCTCCTTTTCCGAAACATTCTAGCACTTGTAAAAAAAATTTGCAAGAATTATTTTAAGAAAAAAGGAATTTTTTGCCACCATATGTCAAAGCTCTTTATCGTTTAGTTTTATCTAACTCCTTATAATATTCTTTAAGTTCTTTATCAGCCTTTTCAATCCTTTCTTCAAGCCCTTCTTCATATATTTCTTCGTATAGAAAATTTTCTATCCCAATATATATATCAAAATTCCTTGGTTTTCCTTCCTCCTTTGGAAGACTTAAATTAAAGTCCATAGTTTTAAAGGGAACACAACCATCATCTAACAATTTTTTTACCCCTAGCATCATTTCCGAAGCCTTTTTGACAGAAACATCTTCATCATATAGATAGATAACTACTTCTCCATACTTTCGTCCTAATTCCTTTATGTCGTATTCCTTGTCCAGTTCTAATTCTGACATTTTTATTCCATAAGGCTCATTCTTTTCATACATATTTAAAATTGTATAGGAAATATCTGACTCATAAGGAAAATTCTCATCAAGTAATACAGTGTCACCTAGCTTCCTATACTCATCAGCCAGCCTTCGCCAAGTGTTAAAACCACTTAAGACCTCACTTTCGTAATTATCATAAACAACCTCACCTTTGTAGTTTGTTTCAATTACAAAATTAATATCCTCACTAGCTTCCTTTCCCACCCTTACATGATAGCGACCATCTTTAAAGTTATAAAAAGCTTTTTCTAGCTTTAAGTCCATACCTTTAAAGTTCTCCGCAACATATTTTTTTACAGCATTATTTGCTAAAATTTTTGAAATAGGATTGCCGTAAAAAGCATTTACAAAAAAAATAACAATTACTAAAAAAACTAAAATAAGCACATAAAAACCTATCTGAAAAAAATTTTTTCATGAAAACACCCCTCTTAAATTATACCATAGAGGGGCTTAAATAAACACAAATGAATTGTCTTCCAGCTAATATAAAATAAATAACCCTATTCGTGAGCGAAACCTTAAGAGTTAGAAGTATTATTGAATAGTTAGCAAATATATACCGGACCAATTCGTCGCTTTGCCAGTAAATTTTACACTATGTTAAATCAAAATTAATCATTCCTTTGACCTTTCCAGTGCTTCAAATAATATATTACTATCAAAAACAAAGTCCTCATATCCTTCAAGGCATGTTTCAAAATAAAAGTCGCTCGGTCTTCCAACAGGTCTTTCTTCATCCATTATATAGACAAAACAGTCCATAGTGGACTCCTCGCCTGTCTTCACATCTTTTACAATTAACTTCATTTCCTTCTTATAATAAAGGTCAGGAAAGTCTTCATAGTCATCTAAGACTTTTTCGTCCTCCTCATCTATGGACCATATCCCAACAGGCACAAATGACCCTTTGTTCTTTTCAATTGTCAAGTAGGAATCTTCGCCATCAAATTTAAAGAGGAGCTGGTAGTCTTTGATAGTGGAAGTCCCAATGAGAATAGGATTTTTGCACCGCTTTCCCATCTGCATCTTATTCAGATTGGACCCATAGGCAACATAATTCCTTCTCATACTCCCTCCTACAGCATCTCCACAAAGGCGTTTAACCTTGTTGAAATTTGTCCATAATCAGCAGTTGAATAGTCTGTGCTTATTGCAATATACGGTAAATTCTTTTCTTCCTGCACAAACTTCCTGACCCTTCTTGCTTCAATTTGGAAGGTATGGCAAGCTTGAAGGACACATTCTACAACCCCATCAATTTTGTAGTCTTCAATCATATCTCCCATGTCCTTAATCCTTCTGTCATTCCAAGTCATAACAGAGCAACCTACATTCATATACTTTCTGGCAAGAGCTTCCAGCGGTGGCAAAGTTTCATCAATTAAGTCTTGCCTTTCCTTTATACCATTGCAAGCATCTATGGCGACAATATCAATATTAGCATCTTCCAGAATTGTTACTAGCTTGTTCTTTACACCAGTGTTCGGCCCGCCGGTTAATAATATTCTTTTTCTTTTATTGGCAACCGGGTCATCCTTAATTTCTTCATATCTGGCAATAGCCTTTTCCCTAGCCTCTTCAACTAATTCATTCTTTTCTTCACTGGAAAAAGTAAAGTCATAGGCTTCCAAGATATTTACCATATCCATACCCTTAAATGGAGCCGGCACCAGCTTACTCATCTCTAAAAGACTTGAGAAGTTCTTCCTATCTTCATTTGATTGGTGGATTGCCCTCCTCAAATCATCCTCTGTAATCTTTATATTAAACTTTTCTTCAATCCTTTCAATCAGCCTTTCCATCTCTGAAATATATAAAGGGATACCGGACTCAAACTTATAAGTCTGAGGGAGCATCATGATAAAAGTTTCCTTAACTTCACTATTAAGTATTTCAAACATCTTCTTCTTGCCGTCACAGGTCGTTTCTCCCAATATCATATCTGAAAAGTAAAAAAACGGGCATGTATCTGTGATTGCATGACCATAACTTGATTTGATTAGTGGACATAGGTTTGCCGGCAGGTCTTTTTCTGCAGCAGGAATAGGTTCTTCACTTACTCCGCATAGGTTAACGGTTACAATATTTCCCGCATATAGAATTTCCTTTGGAGTATATGTACAAAAAGTACCTACTACATTTGTCCCCGAGTCCTTCAAGTTCTTCATCCTAATAAAACTTTCCTTCCTTACATCTGCTAAATCTTCAAAAATCGCAGGCATTTCATTGGTTACTGCTTTCATATTATTATCCCTCCCTAATCGGATTATATATATTATTAAAAGCCTCGTCAAATAGACTTTTCCATATACTTATTTGACTTTTATAAAAACTAATTATATTTTAAATTAATCTATAGGTTTGATTGAGCTATAGTATTTATTAATAGTTGAATTGTCCAAAGCTTTTAGAGTATAATCAAAGTAGAGAAATATAATATATGGAGGGATGCTTATGAAAACAATTGATGCAAGGGGAGAGCTTTGTCCAAAACCGGTTATTTTAACAAAGAAAGCTTTGGAAGAAATTGAAACAGGAAAAGTTGAAACAATAGTTGACAATGAAGTCGCTAAAAACAACCTGTCAAGACTTGCAAACTCACTGGGATATGAGTTTGTAGCTACAGATGTATCAGAAAAAGAATTTAGGGTTGTAATTACAAAGTTAGGGGAAGCAAAGGTTCAAGAACAAGAAGCTCCGGTTGTAATGATTGGCTCTCACTCTATGGGGTCAGACGAAGAACTTGGAAAGATTTTAATGAAAAGTTTAATGTATACCATTTCAGAAACTAAACCATATCCTAAGTCTATCTTGTTCTATAATACAGGTGTTGAGTTGTGCTGTGAAGGGTCAGAATCTCTTGATGACTTACAAAAGCTTGCCGATGCCGGAGTAGAAATAATAGCTTGTGGTACTTGTTTAGACTTCTTAAAAATTAAAGACAAGTTAAAGGTTGGTATAATCGGAAATATGTACACTATTTATGAAACTGCAATTTCCGGAAAAACCCTTACAATAAAATAACTATGTATTATATACTAACTTTTGATTCTACTTCTAATGCTATCCAAGCAGAAGCTGCCTTTAAAAAGGCCGAAATCCCTCAAAAAACCATACCGGTCCCAAGGGAAATTAGCTCCAGCTGCGGTTTGGCAATAAGGTTTATGCCTGAGGACAAGGATAGGGTTTACAAAGAACTGATTGAAGGAGAAAAAATATCTATTTCAACAATTTACGAGTTTAAAAAGGATGAATCGGGTAATAATCTTGTAGAAAAACTATAGGAGTGAATTTACTTGATGGAAGAGATTAAAAATATTATCTACAATGTGGATGGAAATTTAAACCTGTGGGGAAAGTTAGCACTTTCCCTTCTTGTATTGCTAATATCACAGTTTATTCTTATTATACTAAGAAAAACCTTTGAAAAAATCTTATTAAAGGATGTAAAATATGGAGATAAAAAAAGATTTGAAACCATATTTAGGCTAATTGGAAATGTGCTAAAAGTAATAATCTTCTTTATCGCCATAACAATTATACTAGACCTATTTGGCATAAACACAAGTTCAATAATAGCCACGGCTGGTGTCGGCTCTATCGCCATCGGCTTTGGTGCCCAATCCCTAGTTAAAGATGCAATTACAGGCCTTTTTATCCTAATAGAAAACCAATATGTTATTGGCGACTATATAGAAATTGACCCCTTCTCCGGGATTGTAGAAGACTTCTCCTTAAGGCTCACTAAACTCAGGGACTTGAACGGAGACCTTCATATGATTCCAAATGGACAAATTACAAGTATAACAAATATGAGTAGAGGGTTTAGGAATACCCACCTGAAGTATAGTGTTTCCTTTAGTACAAATCTTATTCAGCTTATTGACAAGTTAAATGAAGCTTTAAATTCCTTAAAAGATAATAAAAAAATTGTTAGCGGTCCTACTGTTATGGGAATTTCTTCTGTAAAGGATACAGGTATCGAAATACAAGTAACTTTTTCAACGAACTCCTTAGACCAATGGGAAATCTCAAGATTAGTTAATAAAAAAGTTGAAGAAACATTTGTTGCCCTTGATGTTATTCCTCCTGCCGGTGCTATAAGGGTTGTAGAAAGGGGAAATTAGTATGAAGATTTTAAAATATTTTGAGGGAGAAATAGTCACACTTAAAAAACCCCACGCCTGCGGTGAAAATAGATGGAAAATTTTAAAAAAAGGTGTGGATGTAAAACTTCAATGTGAAGAGTGTGGAAAAATTGTGTCTTTGGAAAGAATTGAATTTGAACGCAGAATACGGAGAATCCTGTTAGATACAGGCAAGTGGATTGCAATTGTAAACCGTGAATAATGGCTTGCATTTTTTCTTCATTGTGATAAAATAGTAAATAGTAATAAGTTCGTTATACTAAAAATTAAACGGAGGTGTTTGTATGGCATTTAAATTTGCAGACAGAATGGACAATATTAAGGCATCAGAAATCAGAGAGTTGTTAAAACTTACTCAAAAACCGGAGATTATTTCCTTTGCCGGGGGACTTCCTGCAGCTGAATCTTTCCCAGTTAAAGAGTTTGCTAAGGCTTCTGGGGAAATTATGAAAAATAACGGTACAGCAGCACTTCAATATGGACCTACTGAAGGTATCGACACATTAAGAAAACACATAGTAAATAGACTTAATAAGGTAAAAGTAAATGCAGAGTTCTCAGATATTATGATTACCAGCGGTTCACAACAAGGTCTTGATTTCTCAGCAAAACTTTTTATCAACCCGGGTGATGTAATCCTATGTGAAGCACCAACCTACTTAGGTGCAATCAATGCTTTTAAAGCATATCAACCAAAATTCATTGAAATTCCTATGGACGATGATGGAATGATGATGGACAAATTAGAAGATGCTTTAAAAACTACTAAAAATGTTAAGTTTATCTATGCTATAGCAGACTTCCAAAATCCAACTGGAAGAACTATGTCCCTTGAAAGAAGGAAAAAATTAGTAGAACTTGCTAATAAGTACGATGTTATTATCATAGAAGACAATCCTTACGGTGAACTTAGATTTAAGGGAGAAATCCTACCTGCAATCAGACACTTTGACACAGAAGGCAGGGTTGTTTTCCTAGGAACCTTCTCTAAGATTCTTAGCCCCGGTATCAGACTTGGTTGGGTAAATGCTTCACCTGAAATCTTGTCAAAATACATTATGATTAAACAAGGTGCAGACTTACAATCAAGTACAATTTCTCAAATGGATACAGCTAAATTATTAGACGAAATTGACATTGAAAAACACATTCAATCTATCATTGCCCTCTACGGAAAGAGAAAAGAGCTAATGGTTAAGACAATGGAAGAAGAATTCCCTTCAAATGTTAAGTGGACAAATCCAGATGGAGGACTCTTCCTATGGGTAATACTTCCAGAAAATGTAAGTGCTAGGGATGTAGCTGTAAAAGCTTTGGAAGAAAAGGTAGCTTTCGTACCTGGCGGGTCATTCTTCCCTAACGGAGGAAATGAAAACACACTTAGAATGAACTACTCCGCTATGCCGGACGACAAAATCGTTGAAGGTATTAAGAGATTAGGTAAAGTTTTAAAGAATTTATAATTTTAGTTGAAGGCAGGCTAGGCTTCTAGTCTGTCTTTTTTTGATTAAATAATTATTCCCCTTGTCTGAAAATTTAACCTGTGCTATAATTTCCAAATAAGAAATCAATTTAATTCAATAAAGTAATATTTGGAGGTAATAATTTGGACTTCAACAGCAAAATTATGAAAGAATTACTATATAAAATACCAAAGGGTAAACACCTAAAAGATGAGGTCATTGACCTACTCAAAAGTCACCCTGAGGTTAAATTTATTTCCTTTGTAGCTATGGATTTTAGCGGAAATGGAACAGATGAAAAGATACCGGTAAGGGTCTTTATGGAAGAATTTGAAAGTTTGATTGAATATGGTGTACAAACAGATGGGTCCAGCGTTATACTGAAAAATATTGCAACCCTTGACAATGCTAAAGTAGCTATAGTACCCGATATTGAAGCAGACTGGTATATTGATTATAATTTTTTAAATATAGACATGGATACCGGAAAACCAATCGGTACACTGAGAATTCCATCCTTCCTTGTTCATAACGGTAAATTTGTATGTTCTCGTTCAATCTTACGGAGAGCTGCTAAAAGACTAAAGGAAGAAACATTAAAATTTATTAATTCGAATGTCCAATTTAGAAAAGAACTTGAACTTGAAGAAGAAATTGACGAGGTCAACTTAACTGTTGCAACTGAAATGGAATTTTGGGTCCAAACTCCGGAGGACAAGGCAGATGAAGAAAAACTTTCTGCATCACAAACTTTAAAGGAGCAGTACTGGAAAAGAACTGATGGAATAGTTAGAACTGCCCTTGAAACTACTATAAATCTGATGGAATTATATGGCTTTAAACCGGAAATGGGCCACAAGGAGGTAGGAGGAGTTTCAACAAAAATATCTTTAACCGGTTTTTTAGGACATATTATGGAACAGCTTGAAATAGACTGGCTTTATGATGATGAAATCTCAACTGCTGACAAGGAACATTTCATTAGACACCTTATTAAAGATATCTTCCATTATTATACTCTCGAAGTAACTTTTAGGGCAAAACCTATAGAAAATGTTGCAGGAAGTGGAAAACATATCCATATGGGAGTCGCTGTAAAAACAAGGTCCGGAAAAAATATTAACTTATTCTCTCATAGTAATTTCAATAAGCATTTTTTGACTAGCTATGGTTATTCAGCCTTAATGGGAATATTGAAGAATTATGAGATAATAACTCCTTTTGTTTCTTGGACTATTGATTCTATAAACAGGCTAAAGCCACATTTCTAAGCCCCAATTTGTATCGTTTCATCCTTAGGATTAAACCCAGAAACTCCATCGAGAAATCGCTCTGTACTTATTGGACTTATTAAGGAAGAAAGGAAAGCTCTTGCTACTCGGTTTGAATTGCGTTCTCCAAACCCTCATAATAACACATACCTAATCTTAGCTGCCTGCTATCAAGCAATAGTTGATGGGATAAACAAGGCAGGATTGAATATGAAATTAGAAGATTTAGAAAGTGAACTTTCTAAAAAAGAAGATGATGATGCCTTCTACTTGGAAAAAGACCGTGAGTATAGGAGTGAACTTAATATTTTTGAAAATTATTCCCCTGAAGAAAGGGATAGAAAATTCGGAAAAGTACCAGCAACTGTCTACGAAAGTATGATGATGTTTGAAAGCAACAAGGAAAAACTTAAAGTTTTAAATGATGGAGATGTCTTTAACCCTGACATATTAAAATCTTTTATGGACTCTCAGCTGGAAAAATGGTCAAACCAACTCCTTTTCCATATTATCCCGGATAGTATGGCAATTGTTCGAGAGAGTGTTAAATTGCATGATATGAAGGACGATACAATTAATGAACTGGATTCAGTTAATTGGTATAGTGTTAACAACTTAAGGCTTGAATTAATGAAAGATTCTTTAAATAAAAAAAGTCTTTTTACTCAACTCAGGGAGGCTGTGAAAGATGGAAATTTTGAAGAGGCTTCATCCTTGCAACTGTCTTTAGCAAATAAAATTAAAGAATTAAAAAACAACTATAACCTGTACAGGAGAAATATTATTTAAAAAAGCTGAAAACTAATTATTTTAACAAGAAGACTTTACTTTTGGGATTAAATTCCAAGGATAAAGTCTTTTTTAATGCACAAATATAACAAAAAATAATATATTATTTAATTAATATACGGAATTTTATATTTAAAGTATTCCATTTTAATTATATATGTGGTATACTATATGCAATCTTTTATATATTTAATTTTCTAAGGGGGTATTCTTGTGAAGAAAAAGTATTTAGTAGTTGGTGGAGTTGCTGGTGGTGCATCTGCAGCTGCAAGACTAAGAAGACTTGACGAGTCTGCAGAAATTATTATGTTTGAAAAAGGACCCGATGTATCATTCTCAAATTGTGCTCTCCCTTACTTTTTAGGTGGAGTCATTGAAAATTCTGAAGACCTTGTAATCATGCATCCTGAGGAATTCAAAAATATGTTTAATATTGATGCAAGGACAAAACAAGAAGTGCTTTCCATTGACAAGGAAAAGAAGACTGTTACAGTAAAAAAATTGACCGATGGATCAACCTATGAAGAAAGCTACGACGACCTTATTTTATCTCCTGGAGCTGCTCCGGTTGTACCTAAATCAATCGGTGGTTGGGACAGGGATAATGTTTTTACCGTAAGAAATGTTGTGGACATTAAAAAATTAAATGACTATATCAAAGAAAATAACATTAAAAAAATTGCCGTTATCGGTGGTGGCTTCATAGGTATTGAGGTTATGGAGAACCTAAGGGAAGCCGGCAAAGAAGTAGCTTTGATTGAGGCTCTTGACCAAGTTATGATGCCTTTTGACTATGAGATGGCTCAAATCTTGCATAAGGAAATTTATGACAATGGTGTTAACTTAATACTTGGAGATTCACTAAAAGAAGTTAAAGATGGAAAAGTAATCCTATCTTCAGGTAAAGAAGTCATGGCTGATGCTGTTGTTATGGCTATTGGTGTTAGACCTGAAACATCACTTGCTACAGAGGCTGGTCTTGAAATCGGAGAAACTGGTGCAATCAAGGTTGACAATAACTTTAGAACTTCAGACCCACATATATATGCAGTTGGAGATGCTATAGAAGTCCATAGTTTTATAACTAAAAAACCAACAAGGCTCGCCTTAGCAGGTCCTGCACAAAGACAGGCAAGGACAGTTGCAAACAGAATTTACGGAAAATTCGGAAGCAATAAGGGGGTCATCGGCTCTTCAATTGTTAGAGTTTTTGGAATGAACGCCGCTTCAACCGGACTAAACGAAAAAACCTTAATTAAAGAAGGTATAACTTATGACTATGCCTTTATTATTCCTAAGGATAAGGTTGGTATTATGCCGGATGCCAGTCCATTATTCTTTAAATTGCTATTTGAAAAACCAAGTGGAAGAATTTTAGGGGCACAAGCTATAGGAAAAGGAAGCGCAGACAAGAGGATAGATGTAATTGCAACTATTATTTCAATGGATGGAACATTGGAAGACTTGAAAGAACTTGAGCTGACATATTCTCCTATTTATTCCACCGCTAGAGATGTCGTTAACATTGCAGCCCTAGTTGGACTTAATATATTGAACGGTGTCTATAAACAAGTTCCTATTTCCAAAACTAGAGAACTTGTTGAGTCCGGTGCCTTTATAATTGATGCAAGACCTAAGGATATGTATGAATTAGGACATCTTAAAACATCAATAAATATTCCTATCGGTGAGTTTAGGAATAGACTTTCTGAAATTCCTAAAGATAAGCCCGTCTATATCCATTGCCGTTCAAGTCAAAACAGCTATTTCGTTCTCACAGCACTACAACAGCTTGGATACACAAATATAACAAATATTTCCGGCTCCTTCTTAGGAATATCAGTGTTCGAATACTTCAACGATAAAACAACTGATAGAGAGCCTATTTTAACAGAATACAATTTCGATTAGTATTATGGAAGAACGGCTAAGCAAATTCGGTGTTTTTAGCCTTGTTGTAGGCTCCATTATAGGCTGGGGCTCATTTACACTCCCAGGTACTTCCTTCTTAAACAGTTCGGGAGTTGTAAATACAACAATTGGCTTAATTATAGGTGGCTTATTGGTAATTGCCATCCAATATGGATATAAAATTATGCTTAGGGAACATATAAGTGAAGGGGGGGAATTTTCATATACTTATGAAAATCTTGGCGAAAGACATGGCTTTATAGTAGGTTGGTCTCTCATACTCTGCTATCTTAGCCTTGTTCCATTAAACGCTTTAGCCTATGTTCTCTTATTTAGAAAAATTTTCGGACCATCTATATCACAAGTTTTTCTTTATAACTTTGCAGGCTACGATGTATTTCTTTCAGATATTGCCCTAGCCTCTTTTGTAATAATTTTATTCGCATGGATAAACATTAGAGGCTTGAAACTAAGCTCAAGAATTCAAAATTTCATGAGTGTTGCATTAGTTATAGTTGTATTTGCCCTGTTTTTCTATATGGCATTTGCGATGGATTCTGTTAGTTTTAAGGACAATTATCTTTCCAACTACAACTTTTCCTTTAAAGATATTTCATTAGTCGTTGCTATTGTGCCATTCTTATTTGTAGGCTTTGATGTGGTCCCTCAGGTATCAACAGAATTAAACTTTAAACCAGAAAAGGCAGATAGGGTTACAATTATTGCCATTGTCTTTGGTGTACTGCTTTACGCCATGTTAAATTCAATTGCAGCCTTCAACTTTTCACCAGTTGAAGCAGTTGCTGACGAATGGGCTGTTGGTAGCTCGGTCATTAAAAGTACGGGGATGTTTGGATTTTCCTTCCTTGTTGTTGCCTTGTGGGCAGCTGTTACAGGAGGAATTAACGGCTTTATGATAAGCAGCTCCCGTTTATTAGGAGCTTTATCTAGATATGGAATGGCTCCGGAGAGTTTAGGTAAAAAGAATCTAAAAGGAATTTACTCGAACGCAATAGTTTTCATCACAGGAATTAGCCTAATTGGTCCATGGATAGGTAGAGAGGTCATCATATATATAGTAGATATGTCCTCTCTGCTGGCAGCCATAGTTTATACCTATGTAGCCGGCATTAGTTTTGGAAAAGCAAAAAGCAAACTAGAAAAAAACATGTCAAATATTGCAAGATTGTCTGGATTATTATTTATTTCTTTACTAGTATTACCATTTTCACCATCAAGGCTATCAACAAATTCGTTTGTTTTCCTTGTAGTATGGATAACTTTAGGACTTATATTCTATACTGGTAAAAAAAATGTTAAAAATTTAGGAGGTCTATCATGAAAAAGACTGAAAATATTATCGGATTTATTTTGTTGGCTCTAATTATCGTCTTAGGTGGAATCTTTATTGAAAACAAGATGACCTATTTTAGATTGTTAGTGGGAACCGGTTTTGGTTATGCACTAATGAGGAGCTATGCAGGCTTTGCAGGAAGTGTTAACAGAGCTTACACAACAGGCTCAACAAGCTTAATGAGGAATATGATGTTTCTCTTTGTAATATCATCAATAATGACAGCTGCCTTGCTCTATGGAGCAGAGGACCCAACAGTATATAAATTATATGTCAATCCAATTAATGTTGGTCTAGTATTCGGTGCCTTTTTATTTGGAATTGGTATGTCATTCTCCATGTGTTGTGCATCTGGTATTTTAACAGATATAGCTTCAATCAGTCCAAGGGCAATCATCACCCTATTGTTCTTTGGTACAGGCTTTCTCGTAGGCTCACCTTTTGCAAAAGAAGCAACATGGGTTCAAAAAACTCTTGTAGGAACTGAAACATATCCTAATGGAGTCTTTTTGCCAGACCTTTTCAAAGGAGCAAACTCTTCAGGCTACTTTGGAGCGATACTATTAACAATAGCTTTTGCCGGAATCGTATCCTATATTGCATATCAATATGAACAAAATAGGCGTAAAAACGGAACTTTCATCGGTGTTGATTCAGAGAAGGCTCAAAATTCACCAATGGAACCAATAGATGTAGAAAACACAGGTTTCTTTAGCAGTGCTGTTTACAATAGACTTTTCGTAAGACCTTGGAAGCTAAGCACTGGCTTTATTATGGTTGCTGCCATGTATATACTGCTTATGGTAGTTACTAAGTCCGGTTGGGGAGCATCCGGTCCTCATGGATTTTGGGTAGGTAGGTTCTTTACACTATTCGGTCTTTCAGCAGAAAAATTAGCTGAGCTTACAAAGGGAGCTCCTGAACCATTCTCAATGCCATTCTTTGCAAATCCAATGTATGGTCAAAATCTAGGCATTATACTTGGCTCTTTGGTTTCTCTTCTGCTATCAGGTGCCTTCGTATCATCTTTTAAATCAGAAATAAAGATAAGCTTGTTTGAAGTGGGACAATTTGCCCTTGGTGGATTTTTAATGGGCTTTGGAAGTAGGTTCTCTAACGGTTGTAATGTAGGGGCAATGTTTACTCCAATTTCTCAACTTTCACTATCCGGCTGGATATTCTTCCTAATTATAGTAGTTGGGGCAATATTAGGAAATACTATTTTAAAGAAAGTAAAGGGGTAAAATCTTTCTTTAAGAGAACAAAAATAGGAGTTTCTTATTAAACTCCTATTTTTGTTCTCTATTAATTGGTAAGGCAACCTCTATTTCTGTTCCCTTGCCTAATTCACTCTTTAATCTTATATCTCCCTTGTGGATTTCAACAACATGTTTTACAATAGCAAGCCCAAGTCCTGTCCCTTCAATCTGCTTAGAATGGGACTTATCGACTCTGAAAAACCTTTCAAAAACCCTTCCTTGGTCTTCCTCCGGAATGCCTTGACCATTGTCTTTAAATATAATGCTCGCATTTGTGGTAGATGGTCTTATAATGACTTCCGTCCTTCCTCCTACCCTTCCGTATTTTATGGAATTTTCAATAAGATTATAGAAAAGCTCTGTTAAAAGGGACTCATTACCTTCTATTTCAGCTTCCCCTTCTACACTTAACCTTATGTCTTTCCTGTCTGCAACAAAGAAAAGTCTTTCAAAAGATTTTAAAATAATGTTCCTTAAAGAAATTTTTTCAAATTCAGGCGAATAATCATAGTCTTCCAGCTTTGATAATTCTATTATTTCATTTATCAGTCCCAGCAAAACATCCCCCTGTTGTTTTATTATGCCTGCAAATTTTTTTATGTCCCCTTCTTTTGCCATGCCTGACTCTATCATCTCTGCATAACCATTTATTGATACAAGAGGTGTCTTTAGTTCATGGGAAACATTTGCAGTGAATTCACTTCTCCTGTTGTTTGCCTCCTTAAGTTGTTCCATTTGTAGCTTAATCTCAGAATTTTGGAATTCAAAAATCTTTATAAAGGGTTGGAACTCTTCAAAAACCTCCAAGTCTTCCCCTTCTTCCCTGTTCAGATTTCTTTGGAAATTTACAATTATATTCCCTATTGATGATATTATATTATTAGAAACATTGGCGGATATAAAAATAGACAGCAAAACTGCAATTAAAAGCAGACCAATAAGTGCTGGAATAAATAAGGAAACAAAGTAAAATAAACCCTCATCTTTTATAATTTGAGATAATAACATGGGTTCTTTTGATATCATAAAGTCAGACATTAAAAATATAACTGCAAAGGCAGCAAGCAAAACTGACACAACAGATACCGTAATAAAAATTGTAAAAATTTTCTTTCGCATATGTCCTCCATGCTACTTTCCTATTTTATATCCCACATTCCTTATTGTTTCAATATACTTTCCATACTCGCCAAGTTTAAGCCTTAAGGTACGAATATGTACATCAACTGTCCTTGATTCTCCTTCAAAAAAAGTATCCCACACCCTATTCATTATCTTGTCTCTAGAAAGAACAATCCCCTCATTTTCAATTAAAAACTCCAAGAGTTCAAACTCCTTAAAGGTGAGATTTACTTCCTTGCCTGCCACATAGACTGTCCTTCTTGCCAAGTCCATTACGATTTCTTCAAACTTAATGGTCTTTAAAGAATCTTTCACTGTGTTTGTCCTTCTTAAGACTGCGTTCACCCTAGAAATTAGCTCCATAACACCAAAGGGTTTAGAAATATAATCGT
>JAAYNG010000121.1 GCA_012520935.1 Tissierellia bacterium
AAGGGAACCACCTCCCCTCTTGGGGTTCAGACAGCCTGATAATTATAACATAATTGAGTAAAATATTATGGATTAAATAATACAAGGAGGCATTATGACACTACATGTTTCAAACCTTACCCGATCCTTTGACGGCAAGATAGCCGTTGACCATATCTCTTTCGATATGACGGAGCCGGGAGTCTTTGGACTCATCGGCACAAACGGAGCAGGTAAGACCACAACCATTAGAATGATACTGGGTATCCTCACTGCCGACGAGGGGGAGGCTACTTGGAATGGAAAGAAGATAACAAGAGAGTCCGTTCGCTACGGCTACCTCCCCGAAGAGAGGGGAATTTATTCAAAGGCAAAGGTAATCGACCAGATTGTTTACTTTGGAGCTTTAAGAGGAATGAATGAGAGGGAGGCAAAAGACCAAGCCATCTACTGGCTGGACAGGTTCAAGGTCATGGAGTACAAGGACCAAAAGGCTGAAAAGCTCTCAAAGGGTAACCAGCAAAAAATCCAAATGATAATTTCCCTGATAAATGACCCGGAACTTATCTTTTTGGACGAGCCTTTCTCGGGACTGGACCCTGTGAACACTGAACTCCTTTCAGATGTTATAAAGGAATTGGTTGCAAGGAAAAAGTTTGTACTGATGAACAGCCATCAGATGTCAACCATAGAAGACTATGCGGAAAACATCTTGATACTCAACAGGGGAAAGACTGTCCTCCAAGGGAACCTCAAGGAAATCAAGGCTGGCTATGGGCATACCAACCTTATAATCGACTCGGGAGATGAATTTGTCCAACTGGCTGAACAAACCGGTTTAAAACTATTGGAGAAAAGGGCTGACGAGGCTGAATTCTTAGTCGGCACTGAGGAAAATGCTAACAGGCTCCTTAGTGCAATGGTTGACAAGAAGTTAAAGCCGACAAGGTTTATTTTAAGGGAACCTTCCCTGAAGGAAATATTCATAGAAAAGGTGGGTGGCTATGAACACGATACTGAAAGTATTTAAATTTACATTTTTGCAAGAGATAAAGAAAAAGTCCTTCATAATATCTATGGTAATCATAAGTCTTATAATACTTGCTATAACTGCCGGACCTAGCATCTACGACAAGATAAAGGGTAAGGACGAGGATGCAGGAGAAATTACTGAAAAGAGCAATACCATCTACCTTTTGGACGAGAAGGAATCCTTGCCGGGAGTGAAGGAAAGCCTAGAGAAGGAATTTCAAAACTCACAAGTCATCAGGATAAGCCCACAGGACTTGGAGGCTAAGAAGGCAGAAGTTAAGGAGTCGGGCAATATTGTAATCCTCTCCATAAAAGGGGGAGACCTCCCTTCTATCAATATGTATAGGAAGGACTTCAGGTCCGGTCCAAGCCTTGACAGTATTCAAAAGGTTATTTCCGGCAGTTGGGCAGAGGAAGAGCTTAAGAAGAGGGATATTTCCATAGAAGACATAGAGCTTTCAAAGACACTCCTCCCAATAACCCCGACAGAGTCCACAAACCTGAACCCAACAAGCTTCGCCTTGTCATTAGTCTTTTGCTTCCTATTATTCTTCAGTATTTACGGAAGTGCAATAGCTGTGGCAAACTCAATCGCCATGGAAAAGTCTTCAAGGGTAATGGAAACACTGATAGTTTCAGCAGACCCTAAATATATTCTTCTCGGCAAGGTCCTTGCCATCGGTTTGCTTGGTATAGTAGAAGTCATTTGGTTTGCCATAGTTGGTTATTTTGGTTATAACATGTTCACTCCAAAAGATTTCTCCATGGGTGGGACTCCACTGGACTTTTCAGGAATAACCATACCGGCTATCCTGCTCCTCTTGTTGATATTTGTTTTAGGATATGCACTTTATGTTTTCATCGCCGCAGCTTGCGGTGCAGCTGTTGACAAGATTGAAGATGTCAACCAAGCTATGATGCCTATAATGATGGTTTCACTTGCATCCTTCTACCTTTCATATTTCAGCATTAGCTTTATGGTGACGACAGGACCTTTCGCCACTGCGGCAACCTTTATACCGACAGCAGCACCCTTCTACCTCCCATTTATGATACTGAATGGTATAGGAACAAAGGCCAGCATACTCATTTCACTGGTAATACTCTTGTTGTCAGCCATCCTTATGGGCTATGCTTCAATAAGGATATATAAGGCAGGGGTCATGAACTATGGCAAGAAAAAGAAGTTTACAGAGTTGTTTAAAGTAGGAAAAAGTTTGTAAAAGAAATTAGGGCGGCTTTTATAGCCGTTCTTTTTGGTCATTTTGGGACGGTTCTTTTTTGACCACTATTATAGCGAAAATATATTTTTACAGCTAATCCAATATATTTTACATGCTTTACATTACAATATATTACTTTTTGCTTCTATTGTATGTATAATATAACTGGGGTGATAATATGGAAAAGACAAGTATTACTGTAAAGGTTGATGCCAATACAAAAAAAGAGGCAGAAAATATTTTCAATGACCTTGGATTAAATATGACAACCGGTATAAATATCTTCTTAAAAGCAGTATCCAGAGAAAGGGCTATTCCTTTTTCTTTGGACTTAAAAGAAGCCAATGATGAATCACTTAAGGCCCTGTATGAAGTTAAGAATAATCTTGATAAACTAAAAGCTTATGATAATTTCAAAGAATTGCTGGCTGATATTTCTAAGGAGATGGACGATGAATTTGAAGATTAAAGCTTCCTCTCAATTTAAAAAAGACATTAAAAGGTTAATTCGCAGAAAAGAAAACATGGCTTTACTTGAAGAAGCTATTAATATTCTACAAATTGAGGGGAAATTGCCTCCTAGATATCAAGACCATCAACTTTCAGGAGAGTGGAAAATTGTAGAGAATTCCACTTGAAAGGCGATTGGATAGTAATATATCAAATTCAAGAGGAAATCTTAACTCTCGTCCTTTTGCGAACAGGAAGTCATCAAGGTGTGTTTAAAAATTATTAAAAAGTCACATTGGTTAGATATGTGACTTTTTTATTATCGTCTATTAAATTAAGATGCGGATAATGATACCGCCCTGTATTTTATGAGAGATTGAAAGATTACCGTCATTGCGAAGGTCGTGAAGCAATCCGGTTTTATTTATTTGGCTGATATTTTTTTAATCCCTCTGAATTGCCACGCACCGTGAACCTTGCAATTATAGGTGTGCACAAATGAACAGGATGATGGTAGCCTCCCAACAAGTGCATGATTATATTAACCCCTCCTCTTAACCTATATCCCTCTTCCTATACCCATACATACCTATCCCACATAAGACCAGAGACAGTGCCAGCAAAATAAGTACCATCCCGTAGTCAAGCTCTTCCAAAGGATAATTTGGCAAGATACCAAAAGGGGTTAGTTTTTCCAAAATTTCCGGAAAATCCAAAACCCTTCCCAAGTATAAAACTGTAAAGGAATAGCCCAAGTAGAGGTAGGAGAGCCAAGTGTACTTTGGCAGAAGCCCAACCAGCAAGACAGCCACAGCCATAGTGAAAAAAATTGCAGGGACATAGTTGATTGCTCCTATAAAAAAGACTTTGAGGTCCGGCAAGCCTTCAAGGAATTCCCTTCCTACTCCCCAAAAGGACAAGGCAACAAGTAGCTGATAAGCTACCGCCACAAGGCTTGCAATCAATATAAAGGACCCAAAATATTTAGACCTTGACACCGGCCTGTTGATTATTGCGTCGGTAAGTCCCTTCTTTTCTTCAGAAAGAACCCTGTTTAAAAATAGCAATACCGGCAGGCAGGTAATCATAGACATTATTAGAATTAAAAGCCCAACAAATTGGTCGGTCGAGGAATAGTCGGGGTTGACTATGAGCATTTTTGCCATTAGGTCTGATGACTCAATATAGGTTTCAAGGTCTCCCAGTGTTGCCCCGTACATGGCTGAAAATATGGCAATAACAAGAGCCCAAACTATAATCTGGCTTTTTTGCAAGCTAAGGTTAAAGCTATTAACCCCTTTTACCAAAGGACTTAAGGACCTTCTCCCCTGCCTCTCCCTTATTAAGCCAGCATTCAAGTCCCTATTCTTCAATAAGATACCTGCCAGCAGAATCCCTATAAGACCTTCTACAAGTAAAATGACTATAGGAAAGTAATAATCATTTACAAAGCTTTGAGTCCTGGTCATTAGTCCCAGTGGGGAAATCAAGGACAAAAACTCATATGAAACATCGCCCACTGCCCTTAAAATGTAAAAGGCAAATAAGCTTAAAAAAGAAAGGCTGTTGGTCAGGGTCGAACTTGTTGAAATTTGTGCAAAGATTAGGGTTATACCTGTGAACAAAAATCCAAAAACTGTTGTCGAGATGGAAAAGTTCACTATGCTCTTAAGTTCCATATCCGGCGACAGGGCCTTAAATCCCACAATTAAGAACAGGCAGACCAGCAGGTTAATAATAAAGGAAACCGTTATAGTCCCACTTATGTTTGCATAGTCCCCCACCGGAAGGGACTTTATTATCTCCATCCTTCCCCTTTCTTCGTCAAGCCTTGTATGCCTTGTTGTAAAGAGGATATTCCAAGCGGCAAACATGAGTCCCACATAGACAGACATGTAGTTGGCATAGATGGATCCTGTTGTATAGGAGTCTTCCACAAAAACCGGACCTATCATGGAAACCATAGCAGGGTTTTTCATGGTTTCCACTAAAACACTTGTGTCCGGCGTGGTCCTGAGCATCTCCTCAAATATGGGGACCATTCCCACGATAAAGGCTGAAATCAAGACAATATAAAGAACTATCCTTATCCTTTCCCTTCTAAAGATAAAAGATGAAAGGAGGAAGGTCTTAGAAAATCTTTCCATATTAAGCCTCCTTCTCATAATGGCTCATAAAGAGTTCTTCCAGACTCGCCTGCCTTGCCTCTAAGGAAAGGACTTCGAACTTATTTAAGAGGGCAAGGGCCTCCCCTATATGGTCATTCTCAACCTTAAAGTTCATATAACCGTTTTCGTAGGAGTAGTCCTTCACATAGGACAAACTATCAATCCCTTGAACTTCCTCCCGAGTGGAGGCAGTTATCTTTGACATGGTAAGGTGTCGCATGTCACTTAACTTCCCCTTTTCGATAATCAAACCATCTTTTATGATATTTATAGTGTCGCAGAGTTTTTCAACTTCAGACAAGATATGGGATGAAAGTAAGATTGACTTGCCCTCTTCCTTCAGCTTTTTTACCTCCTCTTGAAAGAGGCTTTCCATGAGAGGGTCAAGGCCTGAAGTAGGCTCGTCAAATATATATAAATCCACATCAGAACTCAGGGAAGCAATCAGGGCAACCTTTTGCCTGTTTCCTTTGGAGTAGGTCTTGCACTTCTTGCTTGGGTCAAGGTCAAATTTTTCAATCAGCTTATCCTTATAGGACAGGTCCTCTTGACCTTGGACCTTTAAAAGGAAGTCAATAACCTCCCCGCCTGTTAGGTTGGGCCATAGGTTCACATCGCCGGGAACATAGGAAAGCCTTTTATGGATTTCAACCGAGTCCCTCCATGAGTCCAAGCCAAAGACCTTTGATGACCCTGTCGCCCCTATCAAGCCAAGTATTACCCTAATAGTGGTGGTCTTCCCTGCCCCGTTTGGACCGATAAAGCCTAAAATTTCCCCCTTGCCCAGTTCTAAGTTAATTCCCTTCAAAGCTTGAAAAGCTCCAAAGGACTTTTTAACATCCTTTAATTCCAAGATTCTTTCATTCATTAAGGTCTCCTCCTTAGTAAAATATTTTCTTCAAATCTTCCAGAAGCTTATCAAAGTCTTCCCAGTCCTTGTCGAAGTTCGCATCCGCCATGCCTGCCATCTGGATTTTAACCATTAGTTCTTGGGTAAATCCGTCCATAATCCACTTGATATACTTTAATGAAACTTCTTTAGGTATATCTTTTCGTAGCTTAGTGCCCATCTTATCCCCATGCATCATGGCAGGGTATTTTCCCCTTGCCTCCTTAAGAAGGTCCAGCTTTTCCCTTGCCGTCTTGAATAAGTTGACATCTTCCTTTGACATAAGTATTGAACCGCTAAACCGCATCAGGGCATTCTCCTCATTAAATAGCCTTAACTTAGTCTTAGCTACTAAATAGTAGCCTTCAAGATAGTCAAGAGCCTTTATTTCTTCAATAAATTCATCAATCTTCTCTAAAGAATAATCACAGGTATAGATGACTAAAAAATTATACAGCTGGACCTTATTGCCAAAGTAGTGAAAGACCATAGACTTGGAGATGCCGGCAGCGTCAGCTATCTGCTGTACCGAAGTCTTCTCAAATCCATACCTTGAAAATTCCATCATTGCCCCGTCCAAGATTTGCTTTCGCTTCTCTTTACTTAGCTTATAAAAGTTTTCGTACATTCCATCTCTCCCTCTTAATCAATAAACCGAATTGGTTTATAAGTTTATTATATTCCTTTCGACCGATTTGGTCAATGGGTAATTTAAAAATAATAAGTATTCGTTGATAATTTTAGGTTATGCTTTAATTTTTATTCATATAAGGATATGAAAATATGAGTATCCTATTGTAAATAGGGTATTTTATTGCTAGATTTGGTATATTATTATAGAATATAGTTTTTCCAAGAGGTGGTTTTATGTCGAAAAAGAAAAGATTTAATATTCTTCCTAATCCAATAGATACTATAAATACCGCTGCCAACGCTGCCCAAAATGCTACAGATATAGCTTCATAAGCCTTTGATGTATATAGGGAGAGTCAAAAAAACAAAAGAAAGATTCCTGATTTAAAAGATGTTAATGTAGAGGAAGCTCTAAAAATTTTAGAAGATTTAGATTTTAAAGGAGTATCTGTAACCCCAAATC
>JAAYNG010000122.1 GCA_012520935.1 Tissierellia bacterium
ATTTCTAAAAAAAATGTACTTGCAATAATAATAAAAACATCTTCATTTATATATTGATTAAGCTCTATTGGTGATATTATAGGTCGATCTTTAAAAAATTTTCCCCACTTTTCTGCGTTATTATCTACATAACTGTAAACTTCTATTTTCTCTAACTTCATATTATTAGCATATTCCCCTGTACCAAAGACAAAAATCTTTTTTACTCTTAAACTTTTTATGAATTCATTATATATTTCTTGTATCAAAATAATTTCCTCTCTATTTTATTATTGTAATAATATTATAATAAGTCTATAATTTTACTTATTATAACTTCGTCGGTTTCTTCGTTTAATACAAATGATTCAACTTTTCCAAAAAAATCTTTTTGTGAATATAATTGATACATTGTAGTATTTAACTGTTGTTTATAAGGATAGATAAATATCTTTTTACATGTAGCGCTGCTTGTAATATCACAAAAACCACTTCTATATGCTATTAAAGCCTTACATCTATTTAATATTGGAACAGAATCTTCAAAATCAAAGTAAACTGCCTTTGTTCCTTCTATAGGTTTTTCATATATCGTTCCACAATTTGTAACAACATCATATTTTTTTACTTTTAGCCTCTCTACCAAAATTTTCCAAAATAAATATGCTGACATAGGAACACTATTTGCATAGGGAGATATAATAATTGTCTTTTCTGATTCTAAGTTATTCTCTTTAAAAAATTTATCAATTTCTAATTCATTTCTATTAAAAGTTGGGTGCCGCGGCTTTATGTCTTCATTTAAACCAAATAAACCTTTTTTACAATGATCAAAAAAGTTTATTCCTTTAAAATCATTATAATTATAGAATAAATATTTATTGTCAATTGGATGAAAAAGATTCACATGTTCCGGGAATAATATTGATAAATTTCTTAGCAAGTCTGTTTCTTCTACAGATATTTTTTTTATTTTAATTTTTAAATCATTATAATCAGCAATGAACATATTTGCAATTTTTATTTGGGATTCGTTCCTCAAAGCAATTATTATTTCTTTCAGACCTTCTTTTTCCATATAAGAACTTAAATATGAGCAAAATATATAGACATCTCCTAGAGGCGTTTGTGGCAAAAGAAACAATTTTAATTTCTTATTTCCTGTAAGTTCATTATACAGATTAACGGCTAGTTTAATTTTATCACTAAACTGATTAAATAATTCTTCTTTATTATCAAAATCTTCACTTGTCTCTATATTGACTGTTTTTATAATATGAGTTTCTTCTTGATATCCTAGTTTTGAAAGTTGCTCTTTCATTTCCGAAAAATAGCTAGATTGTATAAAAATACAAGCATTTTTATCAAAATCTTTTAAAAAATATTCTGGTGAATTTACGACAATATCTAAAAATTTTTTTCCATAATATGCTGGATTATTATCTAATATCCCATGAACTTCATATTCATTATCTTTTAAGAATCTTACCACTCTGTCGCTTAAAACATTCATACCAAAAACATAAAAATTCTTTTGCTCATTTTTCGAAATAATATTCTTAATAACAAATAACATTTCATCTATATAGTCATTTAAACCTAAAAATGGGTAGTTTGGCATTTTAAAACCACCTTTTCATTATAATGTTTCTATATATACCTAATCCCCATGGATTTCTTTAATTATTTCTTCTATTACATAATCTTCATTTTCTTTTGTTACAATATATTCTAATGCTCCGTTAAAATACTCTTCATCAGAATGAAAGTCTTTAACACTCATATGTTGAACCATTATATCTGGGCATATGAAAATTTTAATACATTTAGCACTTGCTGCCAGTTCACAAAAGCCACTTCTAAAAGATATCATCGCCTTACATTTATTAAGAATTGGAACCATATTTTTAAACTCAAAAAAAACTCCTAAAGTTCCTTGCACCGGCGGTTCAGATTCAGAAGAGGAGTTTGTTACAACATCGTATCCCAACTTCTTTAAGCGTTCAGCAATTTTTTCCCATATATTAGTTTTAAAAGGAAATATTGAGTTAGCATATGGAGCAAGTAATATAGTCTTGCCTTGTCTTAAAGAATATTTCTCAAAAAACTCATCCACTTTAGTCGCATCTTGATTAAAAGGTGGATGAAATGGCTTAGTATTTCCATCTAACCCAAAGATAAGTTTTTTATAATGATCTAAAAAACTTATGCCCTTATAACCATCATAGTTAATAAGATTTAAATCTCTAAAATGCGGTTGTAAAATTTCAATTTTTCTTGGAAATAAAAACGCAAGTGCACACAAATCATCACTATCTTCTTCAGAAACTTTTATCACACGCAACTTATCATTGCCCAAGGGAAAAAAGAGTTCTACAATTTTAACTAATGTATTAGTTAGTACAGTTATTGTGGCTTTATTTATCGAATTCTTTTCTAAGTATTCTTCCAAATAAGAACACAGTATATACATATCTCCATTTGGAAGTAATGGTACAATAAATAACATTTCATTCTGGTCTGTTATGATTTGATTATAAATATTGAATCCTCTTTTTATGCTCTTTCCATATAATTCTAAAATTTCACTTGAAATAGTTTTATCATTTTTAGCAAGATTGATTGTCTTAATAATATGCTTATCTTCTATATATCCCATATCTTTCAACTGACTTATCATCTCTTCATAATATTGAGACTGTATGAATATTCTAAAATTATCATTGAATGGTAACAAAAAGTTTTCTGGCGATTCCACTGGCAAGCCACAAAATTTATTACCTTGATATTCAACTTTATTATCAACAATACCAAATATTTGCTTATCTGTATCTTTTAAGTATTCTATTATAGATTCGCCAAAATTATTAGCTCCAAATACAAAGAATATTTTATCATCTTCCTTTGAAATTGCATCATTTACTGCAGTTAATATTTTAGAAACCATACTGTTTGTATTTTTATATCTTAAACGCATTGCCTTAATATTGTTCATAAGTACCCCGCTTTCTTATAATACTATTAATTTAATATAGTTCAGCTAATATTTCTGATATAACTGTATCTTTATTCACTGTTGTTAATGTAAATGATATAGTATTTTTAAAAAATAGTTCATCTTCGTAAAACTCCTCTGCTGACAAATTTCCTACATGTTTGTCTGAGTATAAATGTATCTTTTGACATTGAGATTGGCTTACCAACTCACAAAGACCATTTCTACAAGCAATAAAAGCTTTGCAACGGTTTAATATTTTCACTGCATCTTCAAATTCAAAAAAAACTCCATTTGTACCAGATATCGGAATCTCTTTTGAGTTTCCACAATTAGTAACAACATCAAATCCTGCATCTATCAATTCTTTTGAAAGCTCTTCCCAAAAAGTAATATCTAAAAGAGGAAGACTATAAGCATATGGTGATAAAATAATTGTTTTTTTAGGATTAATATTATACTCTTCAAAAAAACTATCAACTCTCCTATTTTCTTTGGGAAAATTTGGAATAGCTGGTTTTAAATCAATATTATTGCCTTTAATTTTAGTATTATTGTATAATCCTAGTAAACCGATTCTATATTGATCAAAAAAAGTAATACCTTTATATCCGTCATAATTGTGTATTAATCTATCTCGACAATATGGCTGCATTATCCTTACATTGTATTGAAAATATCTTGCCAACAAAGATAAGCTTTCTAATTCACTATCTGTAGCAACAACAACATCAACTTGACAGTTTTGAAATGGTTGAAACATATTTGTAATTCTCTTTATAGTTTCATTTTTCACAAATAGAAATGCTTTCTTTTCTTTACAACGGGACAAGTATGTTGTCAAGTAGGAACATAAAATATATATGTCTCCAATAGAATTTAATGGTGCCACTAAAGCCAATGTTTTTTCATCTAAGATATGTTTTTTATAAATTTTGAAACCTTCTCTCATCTTGTTTAAATATTCTTCTATGGCTCCTTGTGATGGTGTTTCTTCGATATTTTTATCAAAGTTAATTGTCTTTATTATATTGTCGTTCTCTACATACCCCATATCTATAAGTTGTTTTGACATTTGCAAATAATGTATTGACTGAATAAAGATTATAGCTTTTTCATTATACTTCCCCAAAAACTTTTCTGGTAAATCAATTGGTACACCCATATATTTTTTTCCTTGATTTTTTATATTATTGTCTAATATTCCACATACATTGTAACCCCTTTGTTGAAGGTAAAAAATAATTTTATCACTAGGAGAATTAAAGCCAAAAACATAGTAATCCTTGTCCTCTTTCGATTTTATAGTATTTTCCACAACTTCATATACTTTATACACATTATCTCTATTCATTTCTCCTCCAAATTTATTCAAGAAATCTTAGATACTTTTATCAATTTCAATATCTATTTTAGGAAATATATCCCTTTCTACATTTAACGCAATGGCTGTCTTTAATCCTTTAGGCTTAATATCATTAATTAAAATCCTCTCTCCCGCTGGAACATTATATATGATATGGTCATATCTAATTCCATTGTTGTTTAAAAAGTTCTCTGTCATTTCTTTTTTATCGTCTTTTCTGGCTGTTAATAGTATTATAACATCTTCCTTCGGAATTTTATCAAAGAAATCTTTAACTCCTTCCAGTAGGATATCCTCTCTTGTTTCTTCCGGTTTTCTATGGACAACAATAGTCCCATCTATATCAAATACCCATGTTTTGGGAAGAGTGGAGAGTACAAGCTTTTCATTAGCCATTTTTTAAGGTCTCCCCTATGTGACCTCCCGGGTGGTTTCTTTTAAAGTCCTTAAGTTCTATGCCTTTTGTTTCTGCTATTTGCATAGCAAGTCCTTGTAAAACAATAAGGTACATAGTTGTGGAGTTATTTGGTACAATATTCCACAAGTCACCTTCGTGTTCAAGCTCTAAAACTAATGCAGAACTTACACCCTTTGCTAAGCTACTATCTTTATTAAATGTAATGGTCCAAAGGTCAATATCCCAATCTTTAATCAGATTCATAAGGTAGATTGATTCTTGTGTTTCACCACTCTTGCTCAAGATAATAACTAAATCTCCATCTTGAATCATACCCATGTCGCCGTGAACAGCAGTATTTGTATGAAGGAATTTTGCAGGTAGCCCCAAAGAAACCATAGTTCCTACAAACTTATCACATATTGGAACATTCTTTCCTAGACCACTTACCACAATACTTGAACCTTTATTTATAGTTTCAACACATTCCTTCAATAATTTTTCAAATACTTTGTCATCAATTGACTCAACTGAATCATCAATAATACTCAACAAATTTTTAAAATATTTTCTCATAGCACTTCCTCCAAATAATATAATCCGTTATAAAAAGCTCCACATATTGAATCATAATCTTCCCAAGCATAGGTGGTAAGAGAAAGCCAAATCAATGCATGGATAAATTTAATCCTATTTTTATCTACTTTATCACCTAGTAATTGGAAATAATATCCCTCTAACTCCTCAAACCCATTAGAAACAATATCTATTTTTACACCATTTGCTCCTATGTTTAATCTAAATTTCCTTAGGTTAAATTGGTCATAATTTCCAATTAAAGAATAGTATAACTTTGCCCAATCATAATCAGGGTCCCCATATAATCTTGTAGACCCAAAATAACCCCTAGGGTCAATTAAAACGGCCGAACCGCCACTTCTCATCATCATATTAGAAAAAGTACAATCCCCGTGAATGACCGAGAATTCACCAATATCCCAGTTCATTATTCGGTTCCTTATCTCTTCAATGTGATAAAAGATATTTCTACATTCTCTATCATTGATTACAATAGTTTTTTGATTAGCATAGGGAACAAGTTCTTCCAAACCTTTTATCCTTTCAATAGTTTTTTTATAATAGTTTTCATAAACACTAAAATATTCTACCGGTATATTGCCTCTGCCATGGAGGTCTTCAAGAACACTAACTATTGTTGATAAGATAGACTTTTTCTCATTAATGTTTAATTCATTATATTCATAAATGTTTTTCCCATCTATTCTTTCCATTTCAAAAGGTTCATACGAATATATTTTGGGGACACCTTTAAAAGCTAGGTCCTCTACTGACTTGTACCACTTTTTTTCATCTATAGCCAACCTTTTCCCTTTTTCTGTTATCCCTTCTTTAATAATAGTATCTTCTTTAATAATTATGTTGTTAAAATATCTGAATTTCTCTACTTCTAACTTTTCATATTCTTCTAATAATCCAAATTCTCTTGTCCCATGTAAAGGGAAACTTTCAAATTGGAAATTATTCTCTGACAAATACCTTACGAATTCTCCTTCCATATTTATTTTGTCAAGAAAGGCTTTGTCTTTAAATAAAAACAAGCCCGCTACTCCATTGTCAAAGGAAGGTGTTTCTTCAAATTTTCCATTATTATAGCTCCATCTACATTGGAAGTCTTTAGATATTCCAATGTAGTTTTGTCTTATCTCCTCCGGAAAATATAAATCTTCAGCCAAAATTAAATCACTCCATATTAACATGAAAGATTTACCTTCAGGCACGTATCTAAGACTCTCTTTAATACCTGACATTGTTCCATTATAACCTTCTGCTGAGATTAGTATGTAAGGAACTTTTGCAAAGGAATTTAGATATTTTTTTAGAATATCAATTTTATAATCCCCTATTATTATAAATTTTTTATTTGGGAATTTGTCGAATAGGTGAAATAACATTGGCTTATTTTCTACCGGTACAAGGCACTTGGGCTTATTTTGTGTGAGGTGTTTAAGTCTTGTACCCTTACCACCTGCTTGGACTATAATATATTCAAAATCCATTTTTTCTCCTTTTTAATATGTATTTTTTTAACTCTATATAGAATATCGTCATATACGGATGAAACTTTAGAAATATGTTAACAATTAAATTGTTATCTTGCAGTCAATTTTGTATGTCATATCGTATAATAACTTTATGTAATTTTAAATTCACTCCTTTGGTTATTAATAGGGGGGCAAATCCAAAAAGGTTGGTATTTTAGTTTTTAATTTTCCTAATTATCATTTCTATTGAATCCTACACGAAACTATTCAATGATTCTTGGTTTGCCATGGCTGAAATTACAGTTTTCTTGTGTAATTCAGGAAAGATTCTAACATTAAAGCTTCCTTTATAAGCCTTTTCAGGCTCAATATTTTCGCTCTCACACATTTCTAAATTATCATCTACTGCTGAATGAAAGTCTTCAAGAATCTCGTCTGCATTTTCTCCTTCATATGAGATTAAAGACCTTATACCCGTTATTTTTCCAAAAAATATCTTGTCTGCTTCAGAAAACTCTATGCTTACAAAATAACCTTTATATTCTGTTATCATGGACAATAGAAAAAATCCACACTCATGCTCGTAAATAAACAAACCATCAATCCACCAAAAAATCTGTCATATATAAATGTTACAAATAAGAAAATATGTCATTTCTTCAAAGTTTTATGGCAGTAAAATTGTTGTTTCTTCAATGTTTTTATAATCGTTTAAAAAAGGTCGGGGAAAACTTATTTCTGCCCGACAACATATGGTAAACTAATAATATAAAAAATGACAACCATGAATAATCTAACTTCCACTAACCGCCATCTCTATTGATTTTTCCACAAAACTATTCAATGATTCTTGGTTTGCCATAGCAGAAATTACAGCTTTCTTGTGTAGTTCAGGAGAGATTCGAACATTAAAGCTTCCTTTATAGGCTTTTTCTGGCTCAATTTTTTCATCTTCACACATTTCTAAATAATCATCTACCGCTGAATGAAAGTCCTCAAGAAGTTCGTCTGCACTTTCTCCTTCATAGGAAATCAAGGGTCTAATACCCATTACTTTACCGAAAAACATTTTATCTTCTTGGGAAAATTCAACGCTTCCAACATAACCTTTATATTCTATTGTGTTTTTCATATTAGTCCCTCCTCTTTTAAAAATTCTATTAACTGCTTTATTTGATATTCTTTTAATTCTTTTCTTGGGTGTGGTTTATGTAGCAAAATTGGCGGGCATTCTTCAGAAACAAACATAACTCTTGAACCACTTGTTTTCCCTTTGTTTGATATACTGTAAGAAAAATACTTTAATAAGTTTCCTGCTTCTTTAAAGGTGAAATCGTTTGGATTAGATTTCAGTTTCTCTATAAGTTTCTCTTTTCGTCCCAATTTATTCCCTCCTTGTTTATACTTATCATTATAACAAAAAAAATAGATTTCGCAACTATTAATAGTTGCAAAATCTATAATAATTTTATATTCGTTTCCTACAACTCCTTCGCCAAGATTGCTCCCAAGTTTTCTATCAAACTCAAGTCGCTCTCTCCATACTCTTTAATCTTTGCTTGGGTTTTAATGTATAGTATTCCTTTCATTTCTCCAAAGTAGAAGACCGGTGATACTAGGATGCTTGTCCACTCCGGTATTTTAACCAGAGATGAGCTTGTCCTCTCCCTGCCGATGACAAAGGTAGGTTTTTTTGTTTTCTTAACCTGCATGATAAGGTTCTCGTTGATTACATTCTTATTCTTTTCATCTTCATCAAGACAAACACTGACTGTTTCCCTGTCATCCACAAAGACTAAGGAAAGCTCTTCTGCATTCATGACTTCTAATATATTCTTCAATTGCTTATTAATCTTTTCCTCATAGGGCATACAGGATGCTGCAATCTTTAGGTTCTCTACAATATTTCTGACATTTCTAACCCTTTCAAGTTCATCTGCCTTTAGGATTCCTTGAACATCATCTGTTCCTGTTGTCTTTTCTGTAAGACCTTCTTCGTAGGCTGTGGTCTTATTCCTTCCAGTATTTTTAGAAATATACATAGCCCTGTCAGCCTTTTCATATAGTTCATTATAGCTTTCCCCATCCACTGGATATGATGAAACTCCTAAAGAGATTGTAACCTTCATCCCCCCTTCTATATCGTCAAAGGAAAGTTCAGATATCTTATTTCTAATCTTCTCCACATAATTGAAGGCAGATTTTTTATTTTTACCATCCAGCAAGATCATGAACTCCTCTCCACCAATCCTACCTAGCTGGTTGTTGCCAATATTGTCCATGGTGGTTTGGGCAACCCTTCTTAGGACTATGTCCCCGATATTGTGTCCAAAGATATCATTAACCCTCTTGAACCTATCTATGTCTAAAATTGCAAAGCTGATATCCTTGTTGTCATTCTTAGCATTTTCCAGTTTACTTCTGGCTATATCTTGGAACCTCTTTCTACTTAGGGCTCCTGTGAGCTTGTCTATATAGGCGACAGACCTGTCTGCCTCTGCCTTAATTAGCATATCTAAGAAGCCCATCAACTTTTTAATATATTTGATGGTATTTGCATCATCATTAACTATAAAGCGGTTAAATTCCACTAGTAAATAACCAGTTTTACCTGAGTCTACTGGAAAAGACAAGAACTTCCTTCGCCCTATCCTGCCCTTCTTTCCAACTTCAAATTCTTCCTGTGTCTGAACTTTTTCAAGAAATTCACCGTCAAAAGCTTCATGTGAGAAATTCTGTCGCTTGTAATGAAGTATGAGTTCATCGTCTTCCCAAACAAATAGGAAGACATTGGAAGCTAGAGCCTTGGAGCTAATCCTGTCAATTAGTAATTGCAAGTTCTTTGAAGGCTCTGTATTTATTTCATCAAGCAAGTCTTTTTCAGAAATATAATTCCCCATCCGCCTCTTATAATTTTCCTTTGCTGCCCGTTTAATTTTTAGGTCTTCTCCATATTTTGAATAGTCTTTATTTAAAAAGTCCTTTAGGCTAAACTTAATTTCTTCAGGGCTTATTCCCTTTTCTAAAGATTCAAATAGCTCATAAATCTTGTTAAAGCCATTGACCATAACAATGGTTTCCTTATATTCTTCATCAATTCCCTTGAAGAAGTACTTCAAGGAATAAATGCACTCTAAGAGGGTGAACTGTACCAGACTGTCCTCCCCTTCTTCTAGGTAAAATTTAGCCAAGTCAAACATGACAAATAGCCTCTCCAGTGTATAGGGTGACTCAAGGAATTTAGTTATAGACTTGTGAAAATTTTTCTCCTTATCTATACCATAAAGTCCCTTAAAGTACTCATAAAAGGCCTGAACATTTATTGGCAGAAAGTTATTTTCCACCTGTGGATCTATATTATCCTTATATTTCATTATTTCATTTAGTAGGTATTCCTTACCCTTAAAGTCAGGAACATCATATATCTTTTTAAAGAACCAAAAAAATGTATAAAGATTTAGGTCGTTGCCCAAAAATTCCTTCTTAAAAATCTTTTTAATTGTACTTGACATCTCATCAATTGAGTAACGGTCATCTAATAAGATTTTAATAGCATTATCAAAAAAATTACTTCCTGCAAGCTCTGGAGCAGACATTTGGGCAATGTGTGCTAAATGTTTAAGGTTGTTTTCTAGAGCTGACCTATAATCTCCTATAATAAAGTTAAATACAATTTCTCTGTCATAGTAGATAAAGGCATCTCCCCCTTCGGTCTCTAGAAGTTCTTTGGCCATATCTAGGTATTCTCTTGCCTCAATCAACCTATTCATATCTATTAGAATCGAGCTCATGGTAAGATAGCTATTGTAGAGGTAGAAGCTTTGTTTTTGTGCCTTTATGCTCTCTATACTACTGGACATTAGTTCATAGGCTTCATCCTGTCTATTTATAGTTTGGTAGACATTGGTGAGGTTTATTTTTGCAAAGGTTACTGACCTCTTGACTCCATAAAGCCCCCCATCTCTGATTACTTCTTTATATAAGCTCTCAGCCCCTTCGTAATCTGCCATCTGGTACCTAGAGGCAGCATGGTTATTAAGACAACCATATAGGGTTATTATCTCGCCATTGTTTGAGGCTATCTTTGAACATTCTTCATAAATCTTTGATGCCCTATTGTATCCCAAGTAGTCGCTTTTACTCCTGCTTACTAAAAATTCAATGTATCCATACTCTTTCAAGGCTGCAGCCAGTGTGATTTCTAATTCTTGTATATCCTTGGTCTTTTCAAAAATATTTTCAAATATTTCTTTGGCTTCATCGAACTTACCTGTCATTGACAATTCAGTACCCAGATATCTTAAGTATTCTATATATAGGAAGGAGTTTTCCTCTTCAGTTACAGGAAAGCTATCCTTTACAACAAGTTTTCTTTTAACTAAATCTATTGCATAGCCACCCAGTTCTTTGTAGGCAAGAACTTCTTTACAATTATCCTCATGACCAATCTTATCCAGCATTTCCTGCATTTTCTCTATATCGTCATAGTTGTTATAGTCTAAGATTAAATTGTATAATATTTCTGCCCTCTTCAAAGGACTTTGGAATTTTTCCAAAGCATACTTTTTAAACTGAATTGAACTGTCAAGGTCCCTTGCAACCCTAGATTTTTTAGACAAGTCTATGCACAGACCAATGAACCTGTCATCGTGATTCAGCCTGTCAAGATGGTGTAAAATCCTCTTGTGGTTAGCCTTATCTTCACTCAAAGAGGAAAGGATTTTCATATGGAGTAGTTTTTTATCCTCGTCCTCCATATTTTCATATATTATCTTGCTCAAATCTTCATTGGAGATATAAAATTTCCTGATACCATAATTGTATATAGGGTAGATAATACCTGCATCCAAAAGTCTTTCAATCTCTTGGTCATTTTCTTCCTTGGACTGTAATAGGAAAGAGATTTCATTCCTTGATATCCCCTTTGAAAATACACTTATCAACTCCAACAAGGAAATCGGCTTATCATATAGGTTGTCATACAAAGTCTTTGCCATCCTTTTGGAATCTACCCCTTCTTCTAAGTATTCAATGGCCTTGGCTGTGTTAATTGGGGCCTTTCCGCAAGGCTTAATTGATATTATGTCTTGGATAGCTAAAGCCTTAACCGCTTCCATAATCAAATATGGCAAACCACCTGTCTTCTCGTAAATCTTATCCGATATGGACCTATCTATTTCATCTATAGATAATATGTTTTCAATAAGTTTTACTGTTTCAAATTCATTTAATAAACCCAGTTCAATAACTTGACTATTTGAAAAGACATCTTTTACACCCTCATCATCTTTAAAACTGTAGATAAAGGAGATTTGCATTTTTTCTACTTCGTTAATCTTCTTTATAATTGTTTTTAAGGTTTCACTCCTCAAGTCTATGTCATCAATAATGAAAATAGCAGGCTTTGATTCATACTTTGAAAAAAGCTCTTCTTTTGCTATCTCTAAGCTCTTTATATACCTCCTGTTAAGGCCATCATCTGTCTGTAGGAAGTAAAGGTTTGAATAGTTTAATATATCAAATTCATCTTCTTCACAGCTCTTAAACTTCTTAACAGCACCCTCATCATATAGGGAGAATATCCTCCTCATGAAGCCTTCCATGATTTCATCTTCCGTGTCTTTTTTTGATTTTTCAAAAAATGTATGGGCTTCAATTCCTTCTATCTTTAATAGGAAGTCTATATCTTGAAGTAACCTTGTCTTTCCAAGTCCCTTACCTGCTTTGATGCCAATAAACTTCTTTTCACTGAAATCCTTTACACTTTCTAATATGGTTGATATTTCTTTAGCCCTTGAAACTAGCTTTGGTCTTGAATGGATTTTTATAGATTTTTCTCCAACTACAGCACCTTCATCTAGGTCTAAAAGTGTAAAGAATTTCTTTATGGCTAAGTGTAAGTTCCTTCCAAGGTCATCGGCCCCTCTTATGTAGTCAATAAAGTCTAAGATTATTTCAAGCCTTTCTTCTTCCTGCCTATTTACAAGCTTCAAAGGGTTTTCCCTGAGGGATGCCATGTCCACATCATACCTAGTAAGCTTCCTTGCAAGTAGTATTGACAATAGGAGTTCTGATAACTTAACAGAGTCAAACTTGTCGATATCTTTTAAGTATAGGTGTTCTCCTGGCTTTTCTTCCATTTTTATTTCAACTATATCGTGTAGTTTAATATTTATCCCTTCATCAGAAACATTGTAAATCCTATCAGGGTTAAAGTCATTATAAATATATCCCCTGTTATTTATGCAGGAAATTCCTAATAATACTTGACTTATGGACTCAGCAGCCCTGTCTAAAGAGTAGTCTTCCTCCAAAGACTCTAAAATCCTCTTTTTATACTTTAGTCTCTCCCTAGTCAGAAGAGTCCTTCCAATATTTTCTGACTTCCCATCAACTTGAAAGACAAGTCCAAAATTATAGCTTTTAATATGGTATGGAATCTTAAGACTTGAGAGTACCAAAAACTCCTCCTTCAAAAAATCAATCATTGATTTTGGGAGTTCTCCTTTTTCAAAAATTTTCATCTCCTTGACTAGGTTGTTTTCAGCCAAGTCATGAACAATTAATACCTCTCCGCCTTCTACGGAATCTACTATTCTAAACCTATTATTAATAATATCCATAATTTCCTCTTTCTATGTTGAAATCTCCTTTGCTAAAGTATGAATTATCGTTTCAGACAGGTTGATATCGACCTCATCATACTCTCGTTCCTTATAATTTACTGAAATGTAGACTAGCTTTTGAAAGTTGCAATCATACTTCACGGGTAGTAGAATGACAGAATGCCATTCCGGTACTCCTGTAAGTTTATTTAACCGAACTACACTATCCCAGTCTACCAATGTTATAGAGCGTTCAAGCTCTATAACTTCCTCAACCAATTTTTCATTGACATTTATTTCATCAAAATCGGTTATTTGAGAAGATACTTTAACCTTTCCATCGGCTACATCTACCATGGCAACATATTCTGCATCCATCAGGCTTTTAAGTGTCCTTAATAAGACCAGTTCTGGGTCATCCGGACCTCCTACCGTAGTCCTTGAAATCATTTCAATAAGGGTTCTGATATTCCTTGCATTTAATATTTCGTCCTCTACAAGTATACCTGTAAGCTCATCTATATTGTTTTTCCTTTTAGTTAAGCCTTTTTCATAAATTGAAACCCTGTTTCTCCCATCTTCCTTGGACTTGTACATTGCCCTATCTGCATTTTCCATCAAACTTTTGAAATCACTTCCATCATTTGGAAATACAGATATCCCAATAGAAATCGTAATATTTAAGTCAGGCTCACCGAGCTGTTCATAGTCTATTGACGAAACGGCAATCCTTATATTTTCAGCATAGGTTTCAATGTCCCTTACATCATTAACTATTAGCATAAACTCTTCTCCGCCTATCCTGCCAAAGATATCATTATCCCCTTTTAATGATGTCACCTTATTTGATATCATTTGCAAGACAGAGTCTCCAAACCTATGTCCATAAGTGTCATTTACCTTCTTAAACCTATCTATATCATAGAGTAGAAAGTAAATTGGTCCTTCATTTGTATTTATTAGCTTGTTGGCCAGTTCTTCAAAATGCTTTCTTGAAAGCAGGCCAGTGAGCTTATCGGTTTGAGACTCCTTCCTTATGACATCTGATAATAATGAAAAACTAAGGAGCTTAAGATCATTTTCTGTGGATAAAAAGTGCTTCTCATCCGAATAATTGTAGGCCCTGTCATACTCCAAAACCAATACCCCCATCAATTCCTTTGCCTGTACTTCTGTTTGGTCATAGAGTGGAAAGAAGACTATGGAGTTTGTGCCAACAGACCCTTTTTTCATAACTTCAACCTTTTTATATTGAGGCTTTCCTTTCCAGTCCGTTATATATTTCTTAATATCTTCATCTGAATAGTCTTTCACTGACTCATAAAGCTTAATATACTCCACCGGTTCCCCAGACTCATTAAAGATATAGCAGGTGGCATTTCTTGAAAGGGAGTTGTCTGAAAAGTACTGCAGGCAAATAAGTGTATTTTCTCTTGGCGTATCTTTAAAGTAGAAAAATGGTTTTTCAGCAATAAAGTCCCTGTCATACAGGTCGGTGTAGTAATATTTTTGATAGTCCAAGACCCTTTCTTTAGTTGCAATTATGTCAATATCCTTTAAAAAATCTCTGGCTAGCAAGTCTTCCATTTCTTTTTGTGTGGCCATATGTAGCATATCTGGAAATCCTTGATTATTAATTGCATTTTCAAGGAGTTTCAAAGGATAGTACCATCTCCTCCCGTTAAAGAACCTGAGCTTGTGCTTTTCACCTATGTCTCCCATTAATTTCTCTATATGGTACTTGGCCTCCAAGAGGAAGGAATAGGCATAGTCTTTTAAGTCCTCCTCTAAATATAGCTCTGCCTGGTGGATTAATATCTCTATCTTTAAAAGAAAGTACTTGTCTTCCCTACACAGGTCCATGGCATCTGTAAGTTTTCTAATATCCCTCTCACCATTTAAAAACTCAAAATGGGTCATATAGGCCTTATTCATGATTGCATACTGGGATGAATCAAACTCCTTATAGGTCTTTTCTTTTAAGGACATGCAGGCATCCATAATTGGACGGACCTTGTCCATTTCAACC
>JAAYNG010000123.1 GCA_012520935.1 Tissierellia bacterium
ACATATTGGTTAAATTTATAGCCGATTGCATATCCAATGCAAACATAATGTTGCCTTGTATGTCTTCAGAAAGTTCAAAATATATACCAACTATAATATTTTCTTCTCCACCAAGTATTTCTGCAACATTTTTAAATTCCAAAACTCTAACATTCGGTACATGCATATCCACTTTTTTGGAAATCATTGATGCTAATGCCGTAGCAGCATTACCTGCACCAATGTTTCCAAGTTCTTTTAGGATATCTATGACCATACTATTCATATTATCTATATCGATCATGTAATCACCCCTAGTTTTCTAGAATTTTAGCAAGTTCTAATATGATTACGAGTCTTCCATCCTCTGTTTTTCCAATCCCTGTAATTGAATCTATCATATTTGAATCTATAGTAGTCGCTGTATTAGTTGAATCTATAGAATCAGCACTAATTGTCAATACCTCAGAGGAAGAGTCAACTATTAAACCAACTGTGGTCTCACCTTCCATAACTACAATCGTCCTAGAGTTATTGTCAATCTCTTTCTCTGGCAAATTAAGCTTAGTTCTAAGATCAAGCACAGTCACAACCTCTCCCCTAAGATTCATAACTCCTTTAATATAGTGATAGGTATTAGGAATCCTAGTCGTTTGAGACATTCTTTCAATAGCCTTTACTTTTCCTATGGGTAAACCATAGTATTCTTCATTTAATTTAAAAACTACATATTTGTTGTCAATGCTATCAGACATTTTTACTCCTCCTATATTAATGAGTTAGTATCAAATATCAAGGAAATGCTTCCATCTCCTAGGATTGTTGCTCCTGAAAGATATTTTACTGTACCTAGATAATTTCCTAAACTCTTAATTACTATTTCTTGCTGTCCTATCAATCTGTCAACAACAACTCCAGCTTGTTTCATGCCCTTTTTAATAACAACAACTGTAAGTTCTTTACCCTCTATTTCGTCATATAAGCCTATTAGACTCTTTAAATTAACAATAGGGAGGGTCTTTTCTCTAAACAACACTACATCTTGACCTTGAACATCTCTTATTGCAGATGCGTCAATTGTAATAATCTCAGAAATAGAACTTAAAGGAATAGCATAAATTTCCTCTTCAAGCATGATTAATAAAGCATGAATTATTGCTAGTGTTAGTGGAAGTCTAATAATAAACTTACTGCCTTTATCTTCTTCAGTCTCAACCTCAACAACACCATTTATTGCTTCGATTTTACTCTTAACAACATCAAGACCAACACCTCTACCAGAGACATCTGAAACAACTTCTGCGGTTGAGAAACCCGCTCTAAATAGAAGCATTACTCTATCTTCTTTGGTCATCATTTCAGCTTCATGTTCGGTAATCAAGCCTTTGTCAATTGCCTTCTTTGTAATTTTTTCATCATCAATACCAGCACCATCATCAGCAACTTCAATTACAACATTGTTTCCATCTGGATATGCTCTTAGTACAACATTACCCTTCTCTGGCTTTCCTTTAGCCTTTCTTACATCAGGCTTTTCAACTCCGTGGTCTAATGAGTTTCTAATTAAGTGCAACAAAGGATCTCCGATTTCATCAATAACCGTTCTATCTACCTCAGTCTCTTCACCAGACATTTCTAATTCAATTTCTTTTCCTAGTTCTTTAGAAAGGTCTCTAACTAATCTAGGAAACCTATTAAATACTCTTTCTACCGGAACCATCCTTACCTTCATTACAGCTTCGTTCAAGCTTGTCGTTATTCTTTCAAGATATTCAATAGTTTCATTCATATTTTCCTTAGTATCATTTTCGCTTAAATCATCCATTCTTGTTTTTATGATTATAAGCTCACTAACAAGGTTCATTAGGTTGTCAAGCCTGTCAATATCCACCCTAACAGATTTTTGTTGGACTTTTGCAGTTGAAGACGAAGTTGTAGGTGAAGGTGTTTTACTTTTTGGCTTTGCCTGTGAATCACTGCTATGTCCACCACCTTTCTCAACTGATTCATTATTATCTTCACTAGCTGCATCAAAATCATGAGAATAAACATCCATAACATCTATTATTGTAAATGACTCTAATTCAGAAATATTACTCATTACTTCTTCTGTTTTTTTATAATCCTCGCCACTGACTAAAACTAACGAAAATTCTCTATCAAATTTTTCATCTTCAATGTCTTGACTCGATGGATTAGATCTGACAATTTCTCCTAAAGTTTCAAGCTCGTTGAAAATGATAAAGGCTCTTGCTGATTTAAGTATACATTTTTCATCTAGAACTATTTTAATGTTAAAAACATTTAATTTTTCATCATGAGCTTTTTCCAAAATATGTTCAAACATCTCATCTATTTCAATGTCTAAATCATTTTCTGTAATTTCTTTTTTATCATTATTTTCCGGTTTAGAAGGAGAGCCTCCCCCAGATAATAATCGTTTTAATTTATCAATAAGTTCCTCATGTGTATCTGAACTCTCATTGCCCGTTTCTATTACAGCATTGACATTAGAGTCCAAAGCATCAAAACACTCAAAAAGAACATCAATAATATCTCCTGTGAGTTCTAAATTTTGGCTTCTTACTTCAGAAAGAACATTCTCCATATCATGGGTTAAATTAGCCATATGCTGAAAACCCATTGTTCCAGCCATTCCCTTTATTGTATGGGCAACCCTAAAAATTTCATTAATATGGTCTAAAT
>JAAYNG010000124.1 GCA_012520935.1 Tissierellia bacterium
AGGATATCCGGTAATGATAGCAAGACGGACACACCTGTTCCCATCCCGAACACAGAAGTTAAGCGTCTTAACGCCGATGGTACTTGGTTGGAAGCGACCTGGGAGAGTAGGTAGTTGCCGGTTTGGCGGAGGAGATTTTCCTCCGCCATTTAAAAATGCGGAAGTGGCTCAGTGGTAGAGCATCGCCTTGCCAAGGCGAGGGTCGCGAGTTCGAATCTCGTCTTCCGCTTTTTATATTATGTGTCATTAGCTCAGCTGGATAGAGTGTTCGGCTACGAACCGAAAGGTCGGGGGTTCGAATCCCTCATGACACGTTGAGCTGAACATTTTATCTTGATTAAGACAACTTCTTTAGAGTTGTTTTTTAATCTAAAAAATCAAAATTATCTTGACATTTTTAGATGTTTTATGTATTATATAGCAAAGACTATGAATGGAAATTGTTTTAGGGGATTAACTTAGAGAGCTGCGTTTGGTGAAAGGCAGTTTATGAACTTATTACTTGACAATCCATGAGTTGGTACTAGAAATAGTGCTCGCAAGATACTTGCGTTTAAAAAAGGAGAGCCTAATAGGGTGGTACCGCGATTTTACTCGCCCCTAGTGAGGGCTTTTTTTGTTTTTAAAAACTATTAAAGGGGGATATATATAATGAAAAATTTTAAAAGAAATGAAATGTGTGGTAACTTAAGAGAGAAGGACATTGATAGAGAGGTTATATTAATGGGCTGGATACAAAGGGCGAGAAACTTAGGCTCTATAATTTTTGTTGATCTAAGGGATACAACAGGATTTTCGCAGATAGTTTTTGATGATACTGTGAGTGAGAGCATGTTTAAAGAAGCTGAAAAATTAAGGTCTGAATATGTTATTGCTGTCAAGGGCAAGGTGAGGGCAAGGTCTTCTGTTAATGAAGAAATACCTACCGGAAAAGTTGAAGTTTTAGCTGGTGAACTGTCTATACTTAATGAAGCAGAAACTCCACCTATTTATATAAAAGATGGCGATAATGTTGATGAAGCAATGAGGTTAAAGTATAGGTACCTAGATTTAAGAAAACCATCTATGCAAAACACTTTGAAGTTAAGGGCAAAGGTTGCTTCGGTTTTCAGAAGAACATTGGAAGAAGAAAGATTTATAGAAATAGAAACTCCTTTCTTAGGAAAACCTACTCCGGAAGGTGCAAGAGACTATCTAGTTCCAAGTAGACTTTCTGAAGGTAAATTTTATGCATTACCCCAATCTCCGCAGCTATTTAAACAACTTTTAATGGTATCAGGTATGGATAGGTACTTCCAAATAGTAAAGTGCTTTAGAGATGAGGACTTAAGGGCTAATAGGCAACCTGAATTTACTCAAGTTGACTTGGAAATGTCTTTTGTAGATGTGGATGATGTAATTGAACTGAACGAGAAGGTCTTAAAGGCTATATTTAAAGAGATTAAAGGAATAGACATTGAAATGCCTATCCAAAGAATGACCTATAAAGAATCCATGGATAGGTTTGGAGTTGATAAGCCTGATTTAAGGTTTGGAATGGAATTAGTGAATATAACAGAAATTGTCAAAGATGCTGAGTTTAAAGTTTTCTCATCCCAAGCGGTTGAAGGCTCTTCTGTAAGAGCAATTTGTGTTGAGGGTGGTGAATCGTTTTCAAGGAAGGATATTGACAAGCTTGAGGCATTTGTTAAGACCTATGGTGCTAAGGGTCTCGCTTGGATTAAAATTACAGAAGAGGGAGTAAATTCACCGATAGCTAAGTTCTTGAAAGAAGAAGAAATTTCAGCTATAGTTGATAAAACAAGTGCTAAAAAGGGAGATTTAATTCTAATTGTAGCAGACAAGGACAACGTTGTATTTGACTCTCTTGGAAACCTAAGGAATAAAATTGCAAAGGATAACAATTTATATTCAAATGATGACTACAAGTTAGTATGGATTCTTGAATTTCCGCTCTTTGAGTATGATGAAGAGGAGGAAAGGTTAGTTGCTAAACACCATCCTTTCACACATCCTATGGATGAGGATATTGAATTATTGGAAAGTCAACCGGAAAAAGTTAGGGCAAAGGCTTATGACATTGTAATAAACGGAGAAGAGATGGGCGGAGGAAGTATAAGAATTTCAAATTCCAAACTTCAAGAGAGGATGTTTAAAGCTTTAGGATTTACTCAAGAAGAGGCTATGGATAAGTTCGGTTTCTTGATTGAGGCCTTTAAGTATGGGACACCTCCTCATGGTGGTCTTGCTTATGGTTTCGACAGGATGATAATGACACTTGCTGGCATTGAGAATATTAGAGATGTTATTGCCTTTCCAAAGACTCAATCAGCAACTTGCTTGATGACTTCAGCTCCAACAGAAGTAACAGAGGCCCAACTTGAAGAAATTCATATGAAGATAAGATAATGTTTGAAGGATTTAGAAGAAATTGTCTACTCTATGGAGAGGAAGGTATTGAAATATTTAAAAACTCCTCCGTTGCTGTTATAGGTATCGGAGGAGTAGGTTCCTATGTGGCAGAGGCATTAGGCAGGTCAGGTATAGGTAGACTAATCCTAGTAGATTATGATATAATAGATATAACTAATATTAACCGTCAAATACATGCGACTATGGAAACAGTTGGCAGGTCTAAGGTTGATGTTATGAAGGAGAGGTTAATTACTATCAACCCTGATTTGCGGGTTGAATCATATAAGGAAAAGTTTTCTGAAGAAAACAAGGACTTTCTATTTGAAAATCAATTTGACTATATTGCAGATGCTATTGATGATGTTAAGGGGAAGGTAACTCTAATTAAAGAAGCCAAAGAACGAGGAATAAAGATTATATCTTCAATGGGTACAGGTAATAAGCTTAACCCTTTAGATTTTAAAGTTGCAAAAATAAAGGATACTAAGAACTGTCCATTGAGTAGGGTAATGAGAAAAAATTTAAGAGAAATTGGGATAGAAGATTTAAAAGTAGTCTATTCTGAAGAGATAAACGATTATAAATTTTCAAAGCCTGTAGGGTCAACCAGCTTTGTCCCGCCTGTGGCTGGTTTGATTATTGCTTCAGAGATAATTAAAGACTTGTTAGAAGGAGGTAGAGATGGAACAGATAGGAATAGTTAAATCAATTAATGGTGAATATGCAAATATAACAGTTCAAAGGCTTTCAGCCTGTGGTTCCAACTGTAAGTCATGTGGTGGCGGTTGTGAAATAAAGCCTGTTGATATTAGCGTGAAAAATGAATTAGGCGCTAAGGTAGGAGATACTGTAGAACTTGAAAGTGAACCTAATAGTATTTTTAAAATTTTAATACTCCTTTATTCTATACCACTTGTATTCTTATTATTTGGGATTGGATTAGGAATGTTTATTTTCAAGGGTAGGACCGATATGTATGAAATTGTTTCCTTTGGTATAGGTTTAGCTTTTTTAGGTCTTAGCCTATTAGTAATTAAGAGAATAGATAAAGATTTTAAAGATAAGCATAAGCTTGTAGTTTTAAAAAGGATAATTTAATTATCCTTTTTTCTTTCTTGCAAGTCTTATTGGTTTAGAAAATAAAGAAGCAATTAATATTCCAAAGGCAATTGCTACAGCGATACTTAAAGTTTCAGTTCCTTTTAAATAGGCTGATTTAACATCTCCGTCTATGAAATATGTAAGCGTGTAATAGGTTCCAGCACCAGGAACAAGAGTAATTAGACCTGGCAGAAGGTACACAGTTGCGGGTTTTTTAAATAATGTTGAAGAAATCTCAGATAATGCAGAAGCCAAGAAAGATGCTACAAAAGCTGAAACAACAACATGCATACTCTTTGAAATAACAATATAAGAAAGCCAAGCAAATCCACCAATTATCCCTGTGTGAATCAGACTTTCTTTGGGTGAATTAAAAAAAACTGCAAAGGCAAATGTTGCAAAAAATGCATATATAAATTGAATTCCTAAGTCTATAAAGTTCATATAAAAATTCCTCCGTGGGTAAGCTTGTGGGCGACATATACGCCAAGTGCTATGGCAAGTGCAGCAAAAATAACCTCAGACAGCCTTGAAGAACCTGAAACAAAGTCACCGGACATGGTATCTCTAATAGCATTGGTAAGGGCCATGCCGGGAACAAGTAGCATTATTGCTCCGATTATTAAAGAATCCATATTTAAAGTTGGTATAAGTATTGAAAGTATGTTTGAGATAAGACCGGCAGCCAGTGCCCCAATAAAGTCAACTAAAAAAAAGCTTATATTATTTCTTTGCAATGGTCTTATAATATTTATTGACACAAATCCAATTAGAATTGAAAATAAAAATTCAATAAATCCACCACCAAACATTAAAGTGAAGAACCCGCAAGTTGTAGCAGATACCATATATTTAGGATACCTTTTATATACTTTTGTTGTGGAAATTTTTTCCAATTGATCTATAGCTTTTTTATAGTCAGTATTTTTTTCAGCAACAAAGTTCCTTGAAAAGTCATTTACCAAAGAAATCCTATTTAAGTCCACATCAGCCCCATTAACTGAAAAGAGGTATGTATATGGTTCTTCATTCAAATAGAAAGATACGGTTATACTTCCTAGAACTACATACACATTGATTTTTGAAACGCCGGGTATGGCACTTAATAATCTTCTAATTGTATCTTCTGTTCTGTATACTTCTGCCCCACTGGAAAGGATAGTTTTTCCAGCAGTTGATACTACAGCTAAAATATCTTGAACATTTCTTTTATCACTTAAAATTGACATCATACACCTCAAATAAATGTTGAAAAATTAATACTTTACATATATAATATTATTATACAACTAATTTATAATTTAATCAATAAGGGGAGGTATTTTATGAATTTTGACAAGTTAAAAAAGGGCGATTCTGTAGTAATGGATATCGTTGAAAGAGAGCTTCAAAGGCAACAAAACCACATTGAGCTTATTGCTTCAGAAAACTTTGTTTCAGAGGCTGTTATGCAGGCGCAAGGAAGTTATCTTACTAACAAGTATGCTGAAGGCTATCCTGGAAAAAGGTATTATGGTGGTTGCCAAGTAGTTGACGAGGTAGAAACACTTGCAATTGACAGATTAAAAAAATTATTTGGAGCCGACCATGCAAATGTTCAACCACATTCCGGTGCAAATGCTAATATGGGTGTATACTTCTCTGTTTTAAAGCCTGGCGATAAATTATTAGGTATGAGTTTATCAGAAGGTGGACACCTTACGCATGGGAGTCCTGTAAACCTATCAGGTAAGGTCTTTAATTTTGTTCCATATTCAGTTGGAGAAGATGAATTAATTGACTATGACGAAGTAGAAAGACTTGCAAAGGCAGAAAAGCCAAAGATGATTGTTGCTGGTGCCAGTGCTTATCCAAGAAAGATAGACTTTGAAAGATTTGGAAAAATTGCCAAAGAAGTAGGGGCATATTTACTAGTTGATATGGCTCATATAGCTGGACTTATTGCTGCAGGTTTACATCAAAATCCAGTTCCTCATGCTGACTTTGTTACTTCAACTACCCATAAAACTTTAAGAGGACCTAGGGGCGGAATAATCTTATGTAAGGCAGAACATGCTAAAACAGTAGATAGTGGAATATTCCCAGGCCTTCAAGGTGGACCTTTAATGCATGTAATTGCAGCTAAGGCAGTAGCCTTTGGTGAAGCTTTACAACCAGAATTTAAAGCTTACCAAGAACAAGTTATAAAGAATGCAAAGGCTTTGGCAGAAGGTTTGGAAGCTGAAGGTTTTAGACTGGTATCAGGCGGTACAGATAACCATCTTGTACTAATAGACCTAAGAAGCAAAGACTTCACGGGAAAAGATGCTGAAGCTGTTTTGGATGAAGTAGGAATTGCTACTAACAAGAATACAATCCCAAGAGATCCAAAGTCTCCATTTGTTACAAGTGGTCTAAGAATTGGAACTCCAGCAATGACAACTAGAGGATTAAAAGAAGACGACATGAGAGAAATTGCAAAGATTTTCGGAATGGTAATTTCTAAGGATCCAAAGAAGGACGAAGCTAAGAAGATGGTAGCAAATATTTGTGCAAAACACCCACTTTATAAATAATAAAGAATCAAAACTATGGGCGGTTTTATACCGCCCATATAAATATTTATAAATAATAAAACTTATTTGCTCCTTATATAATATATTTGTGATAATCAAGGAGAACACATACTCCTTTTTAACCAAGTTTATACACATTAGTGTATAATATATTTATTAGATAGAGTGTCGCCGATCGCTCCTTGAGACTTTGAT
>JAAYNG010000125.1 GCA_012520935.1 Tissierellia bacterium
GTTTCGTTCGATAGCAGCTACAAAATTTGGCAAAAGATTTTATCAAGGCAAAATGGACTTGTTTTATTTTTTCTTTCATAAAGCAATTGATATTGGAAATGATACTGCAGAAATTTCATTCATTACTACAAATTACTATCCAACAGCTTTTGGCGGGAAAATACTACGAAAGGACTTTGCGACAAGAATAGATATCCGTCGTCTAATTAATTTTAATGAGCTTAAGATTTTTGAATCGGCTATGGGTCAGCATAATATGATTACAATGTTAACTAAAAAGAAAAACAATATTCTAGCACATAATTGTTTATCTATGGTTTCTGGAGTTGCAGACTCTATAATGTTAAGGGAAATACTTTATTCTGGGATTTATAATGATGAATTTTTTAAAACAAGAAAGATAGAACAATCCTTGCTATATGATGGAGATGAATATTATATTCGCATATTTGGCATAGGAACAAGTAATGAAGATTCTATTGATAGTGTTCTTTCTAAAATTGCTAATGCTAAAAAAAGCTTAAAGCAAATAGCTGAAATAAAGCAAGGGATCGTTTCGGGTGCCGATAAGTACACTGATGCACATGAACGAAAGTATGGGCTAGGCTTTCCTAAAGGAAAGGGTATTTTTGTCCTAAAGGTAGATGAAATTGAATCATTAATGTTACCTGAAAATGAAAAGGAATATGTAAAAAACGTATATAAGAATTCAGAAATAGCAAGATATCACGTTAATTATCGGAATGATCTTTATGTTTTTTACATGGAGAGAGAAATGAAAGAAACAGATGCTCCAAATATTGTTTCGTATCTAGAACAATTTAAACCTATTCTAGAGAATAGACTAGCCACATATAAAGAAAATTACCCATGGTTTGCATTGCATAGACAGAGGGAAAAAGAAATTTTTATGTCACCTATTAAAATTGTCAATTCTCGTAGAGCAAAAAGTAATATTTTTGCATTAGAATCAAAAGGCTATTTTGAACAATCAGATATAATGATAACAGTTATTAAGCCTCAATACTGCAGTGATTATCCACCACAATATGTTTTAGGATTATTAAACTCTAAGTTATATTATGTATGGTTAAGAAATCGTGGGAAAGTCAAAGGAGACATGCTTGAATTATATGGTAAACCACTTGAAGAAATACCAATTATGAAGCCAGATCGCATTACATCCGAAAAAATTTCTTCTTTAGTAAATGGGATTTTAGATAGAACTATTAATATGGAAGAAGCTATGATTGAAATTGATATTTTAGTATACAATTTATTTGGGTTGTCAGAAAAGGAAATTTCTTTAGTGGAGGAATATATTGGTTAATATAAAATTTGAAATTCGGGAATTTATCTATGTCATTGCACATCTCATAAGAAATCTAATCTAATCTTTTGGAAAAAAGTTGTCGATAAATTGATTTATATGTTAAGTAGAACAAAATAACAATCATTAAACTCAAAATAGTTTTTGAAAAAAATTGGAAAAACATTAAAAATAGTTTGGGTATAACAGGAGGATTAATATGGGGACATGGTTTAGACCCGTCGATAGTACTGAAAACAATATTGGAATAAATGATAGTAGTTACTATACCTTTCGAGATCAAAAGTATGAAAGTTTGGCTCGGGAAATTGCCCAAAATTCCCTTGATGAGAGATTAAATCCCGATAAGCCAGTAAAAATTGAATTTAATCTTTTTGAGCTTAATAGGAAAGATTTTCCCGACCTATTAAACTATACTTCCTTATATGAAGATGGTTTAAAATATTGGAAGGATGATAGCCAGGATAATGCTAAGAAATTTTTCCAAGAGGCTTTAAATATCCTATCTAAAAAGACTATAAGGGTCATGAGGATATCTGACTTTAATACAAATGGGGTCTTAGGTGCCAAATCTGATAATAAAAATTCTGATAGTGCAAGGGACTTA
>JAAYNG010000020.1 GCA_012520935.1 Tissierellia bacterium
AAGATTAACCCCGGACACAGAGCGATGACCCATCCCCGCACATCAAAAGATCACAATCTAAATCCTCTTGCAATTTTTTTAACTTTCAAGTAAACTAATACCAGAGGTGACGACATGGAATACCTAATCCAAAAAACCATAGACAAGTTAAAATCATATATAATAGAAGAAATTCCAGAGGTGGACCCAAAAAGTATAGACGATGAAATCATCTTTATTTTAGAACTAAAGGACGAAAAATATTACACAATCATTCAAAACTTGAAGGCAGAAAAAAATAAGGGCATCAGCGAAGAAGAAAGAAATATCCTCACAGCCATAGACGATGCCTATGTGTCTGCCTACAGGTTGATAGGTGGGTCTGACAATGAAATCAAGCTATATGACGAACTCACAAAAGAAATCTACAGGTTGGAAAACCGGCAAGTGGACAGTATGAAAAAGGGGAGCTACTATCTTGCAAAAATCGCCCGATACAAGGGCTACTCCTTTATGCTGGGAAGACCCATAGAAATTGCAGAAGAAGAGTTCATAGACCTCCACAATATAGTTATTGGAGAATACCAAGAAATGCTAGCCCTGGAAGGGAAACTATCCTTCAAGAGCTTCCTTAAGGCCAACTCCCTAGAAACCCTCTTAATTCTTGAAAGAGGCCAAGAAGGGAACCCCTTCTTCGACCATGCCATAGAAGACCTCTTTGAAGACCTGGACGAGTACAATATCTATATGGAAAACAAGCTGGACCAAAGGGTCCTTGATGCCTATAACTTTGCACTGGTGGAAATCTATGACCTGGTCCTTAAGCCAGTGGATCTAAACCTAAAAGATATAGATAAAATTGATGTCCTTACCTTCTTTATGGAAATAATAGAAGAGGAAATAATAATCACCCAAGAGGAGTTGAACACCTTCATCAATGCCCTCAAGTCCTATGTAAATTTCTTGGCAAAAATTGATAGGGGCTATGCAAAAAAGAAGACAGAAATGAGGGAGATAAGCAAGAATCGCTTTAAACTGATGAAAAAGCTCAGGCCATATTCACAACACCTTGACCAGGACCCGAGACTTATTGATATCCTCACCAGGTACGAGGAGGAAGAAATCGGACCAATAGTAAAAGATGTGGATACCTACCTGCTTTATATGACAAGGAATTCGATTAAGCTCACAGCTAGGGGAAACCTTAAGAGGGTCGACCTTGAACTCCTGTCTGAAGAAATCAGGTCCTCCATGGAGAAGAAAAGACCAAATAAAAACCAGAGCCACTATAAGCTCATAGACTTTATCTTTTCCTTCACAAAGGAAATCGGAATAATCGTAGAAGAGGACTTAAGCCTAAGACCAACATCCTTAGCTATTAACTACATGAGAAAGCCTCTGGAAAAAAAATATGCCCTCCTCCTAAGCTACCTGATGGAGTACAGGGAAGGACTGGCACAAGATATGGAAAGACTAAAGGAAGATAATAATATAAATGACTTTTTAGACCAGGTAGGAGAAAGAAACTTCAGGCTCCTCCTCGCCTTCAATCTGCTGGAAGTGAACATACTCACCGACACAATTAAACTTACACAACTGGGTCGAGAAGTAGAAAAATATTATAAAAACTCAAGAGCAAACATGGGTAATGTAATACAATTAAGAAGGTAGAAAGTTGAAAAACAATCTACCTTCTTTTATTGTGCAAGTTGCCATCATTACAAGGACCGTAGAGGAGTTTACTAACCGACCGCACCTTACTCGTCATTGTGAGGAGCGGAGCGACACGGCAATCCAGACCCACGAAGCCTTTCCCGAACATCTCTTCTTATATTAACTTTACTAATATCTTTATCCAATACTACTAAATAAAAATTACTACATTGAAAATCCACCGAATCGCCACGCTTCGCTTGCGATGACAGGTTGGGATAAGAGTCTCCACTGTCTTTATTTTCTCGATGACGGACTTGTGGCTTTGTCCCCAACTAATTAAATACTTCCTCGACCCTTTTTACATCAACATTTGAATCAAATGCATTATTTGCAACATTTGTATTAATATCCACCTCTGTAAGGTTATAATAGATATGTGTCACAAATAAATAAAAACAAGGAAGCAATCTGCTATAATAGTTTTACCATAAACAAAAAAAGCAGAAGGAGGCTCCCTTGTGAAAACAATTATAACAGAAGAAATGAAATATCGCCAGAGATTATGTGA
>JAAYNG010000126.1 GCA_012520935.1 Tissierellia bacterium
GTTTTATTATTTTTATTGTTCAAAAGAATCACCTCTTAGAATCATTATATATATCATACTTTATTTTTTATAAAAAAGAAATACAAATTTGAATTAATTGTTATAATTAAATATTATAGACAATATAAACTTTAACTTTTCATTGCACTCTTACAAAAATTCAAGTATAATGTATTTGGTCAAGAAGGGGTGATTTAAATGACGATAAAACTTTATTTAGATAATGCCTACCTGAAAGAATGCAATGCAAAAATTGTTGAAAAATTTGAACGCGAGAATAAAACTAATGTTATTTTAGACAAGACTGTTTTTTTCCCTTCACAAGTCGCTGGACAAGCAGGAGATTCTGGCGAAATAAATGGTATTGAAGTTGAAAATGTCTATGAGGATAAGGGTAAAATTGTTCATACTTTAGTAAGGGATATAAACTCAACAAGTGTGAACTTAAAAATTGATTGGGAAAAAAGATTTGACAATATGCAACAACATATGGCAGAACACCTTCTAACATACGCATTTGAACATTTGTATAAGGCAAATCGGAAAAATTTTAATCTTGGAAAAGAATTTTCTACCATCGACTTAGAAATTAAAAACTTGGATTATAACATTATTAATTTAATTGAAGACTATGTTAATAGAATTGTATTTTCTGCCTTTAAAATACATTCTCGTTTCATTCCTAAGCCAGAAGCAGGGAGAAATGGTATAAAACTTAGCCCAAAAGTCACAGCTGATGAAATTAGAATTGTAGAAATTGATTCCTTTTTTAAAAAGGCTTGTTTAGGTACACACCTTAACAATACAGGTGAAATTGGCTTGATTAAAATAATAGGTACAGAAGAAATTGATAATTTAAAAAGAATAAAATTCTTAGCAGGATTTAGAACTTTATATTACTTTCGCGAGAAAGTATTATAATATATAATATTGGAGGACAATTATGGAAAGAAAATTAGGAACAGTTGCAATGGGTGTAAGAACAGGAATTATCCAAGCAGGGGATGACTTAGCTGAAATTGTAGTAGATTCTTTAATCGATGCAGTTGAGGCAAATAAACTCATATTAAATAAAAATGATGTGCTTGGAATAACTGAGTCCATCCTTGCAAGAGCAGAAGGAAACTACGCAAGTATTGAACAAATAGGGGAAGATGTAAGAAATAAGTTTGAAGGACCTATTGGTTTGCTCTTTCCAATTTTCTCGAGAAACCGTTTTGCAGTAATACTAAAAGGAATAATTAAGAGTGGTAGAAAAGTTTACTTACAACTTTCATACCCTACAGATGAGGTTGGAAACCGACTTGTGGATGATGAGTTGTTAATAGAAAAAAACTTAAATCCTTATACCGATTCCTTTGACGAAGCTAAATTCAGAGAATATTTTGGAGAAAATGTTGCTCATAGATTTACCGGAGTTGACTATGTTAAACTTTACAAAGAAATTGGTGGAGACCAAATTGAAATTTTATTTTCTAACGACCCAAAATATATTTTAAAGTATACAAAAGATGTTTTAGTAGCAAATGTTCATGCTCGAAAGAGGACTAAGGAAAATTTAAAAAAAGCTGGAGCAAATGTTGTGTTAGGCTTAGAGGATATATTAAATAAACCGGTTGATGGTTCCGGCTACAACCCGGAATATGGCCTATTAGGCTCCAATTTAGCAACAAAAGATAGTTTAAAACTTTTTCCTAGAGACTCACAAATATTTGTAGAAGATGTACAAAAAAAGATTAAAGAAAAAACAGGTGTAGAAATCCATGTAATGGTTTATGGAGACGGGGCCTTTAAAGACCCAGCAGGTCAAATTTGGGAACTGGCAGACCCTGTTGTTTCCCCTGGATTTACTAAGGGTCTTGAAGGAACACCAAACGAATTAAAGCTTAAATATATAGCAGACAATGAACTAAGAGGTTTAAGCAAAGAAGAGGCAACAAATAAAATGAAGGAAAAAATATCCCATAAGGAAGGAAATATTACAAAAACAGACTCTTCTTTAGGAACAACACCAAGACAACTTACAGACTTGTTAGGTAGTCTTTGTGATTTAATAAGTGGTTCCGGAGATAAAGGAACACCTATAATTTTAATTCAAGGTTATTTTGATAATTTCTCAACTCAATAAAAATTTTCGGGTCCCTGCAAAAAGCAAGGACCCGATTTTTATTCTTCCACTTTAAAATTTAATATAAAAGTTTCCCCATCCTTCTCCACAAAAGCTTTATTTAAATCAAGCATTTTTGCATAATCATAACTTGCAGAACTTATATATCTCCCGTCAGTATCAGTGAAACCATATAAATCTCCAAGTTTATAAATGCCCACATCACCTGAAAATTCTGTAATTTCATCCCACTCTGTTTCCCTGACGACATCTCCATTAATATCAATTATTACTGCACTATATCCCCTCACATTAACTCCAAATCTAAAGTTTTTTGAAGGGGAACTTGTTGAAATAGAAAGCCTTTCAAACTTTTTATCTACATAAAATTTTACAGGTCTTCCATTTTCATCTAAAATAACTTCCTTATAAACTTTCTCTTTGTTACCTTTTTTCTCAACAGTTTCTACAAAATACCCAAAATATCTTAATTCCTTTGAATTAATCTTATCTATTTTAAGATATTTAAACGGCTCTATTATGTATCCTATCTTTGTGTCTGCCAAACCATAAAGTCCTGACTTCTTTACTATAACATCAATATCATTTGAATAAGGAAATACTTTATAAACATCATCAGATATTTTATCCACTTTATTTCCCTTTGAATCGACTAAGGACATTGTACTATTTTCACCCATATTGATTTTATATAACTTGAAAACATCTGGATATATTTCTGAAACAGCTATTGACATATCTTCTATAGGAAAGTATGACCAAGTACCCCTCCTATTAAGGATAGCTCGCTTTACTTTTTCTCCCTTTTTATTAGTTAGATTTAAGACTGCCCTACCCGACTTGTTTATACCAGGTGCCAAGCCTATATTATATCCTTCATTCTTTATTTCCTTTATAGCTTTTTCAAAGGACCTTTTTCCGTATTCATTAAAAACTTCTAATTCTCCCGATTCATTTATCAAAAAGACAAAGCCTTCATTAAAATAGTTCTTATTTTTATATTTCGGTTCTATTATCAATTTGCCATCCGAATTAATATAACCATACCTCTCCTTGTCTCCGGTCAAACCATTTGTGACAATTATCATCCCATTATGTGCTGTAGATACAATAAAATCACCTTGTTCATTATATCTTAGAACTTTAAAACCGTCTTCTTCTATCTTTTTACTTTCATAACTAATAGGCGATGAATTTTCAAATCGCCAACCAGTCTGATTCAAAACCACAATACCTGCAATCAAAAGTATAATAATAAGGATAAAACTTACTTTTCTCATTTTGACACCCCCAGTATAATAGTAAAAGAAAATTCCTCATCATGACTTATGGAGTATTGACCTCCAAGTCTTTCAACTGTTTCAATAATGTTAGAAATGCCTAAGCCATGAAACAATCCCTTCTTTTTTCTATCTAAGTTTCTATTAATCTCCCCTGAATAAGTGTTATTAACACCAATTATTAAGCTTTCTTCATCTCTATCAATCTTTAGCCTTACTGTCTTTTCCTCAGAGTTTTTTGCCCCCTCTATAGCATTGTCCAAGAGGTTGCCTAAAATCACAACCAAATCATCGTCAACAATGCCTATATCCTTTAAATCTGAAATTTTAAAAATCATATGAATACCATTTTCCATTGCTTCCCTATACTTAGTATTTAATATAGCATTAATAACTGTATTATTTGTATCAATAACAAGTCTATTTGACAAGCCATCATTTACATCGTTTACATATTCTTTTAATGCTTTGTATTCTTCATCCTTTATTAGGGTTAATATAACATCCAGCTTGTTTTTAAAATCATGGACAGACTTTCTTGTCTCATCGTTATTCCTGATTATCTCTTTATACAGTTCAGTCTTACCCTTTCTTTGCTCTTCCAAAGTTCTTCTTTTAGAAAGGTCTCTCTCCCTAAAAGAAACGCTACTCGTAAGATAATGAATTACTGAATTTACCCCCAGTAAACCTATTAACAAGAGGGCAAGAAGCTTCTTATCCATATCACCAATTGATTCTCTAATGGAAAATAGAATAAAGAAAGTGAATACCAGAGAAAAAAATGTAGATAGGAATATCGGAAGCATTTCCTTGTTCCATTCTCCCTGAATAAAAGCTCCCGTAGCGAAAAGTATCGTTAATAAAACCAAGCCTATAGTAATGAAAGAAAGAATCAAAAGCATTGGATTCCTTTCAATATAAATTGAAATATCCGAAAATTCTACCCCCACCATAAGACTTAAGAATACAAGTGAAAGTAGAAAAGAAATCAGTAATGTCACTCCTAAAATCATTATTTTCCGTTTCATATTATATCTCCTTTAAACTTAAAAAAACTACTCCTCACATCTTGATACCTAGACCGTGATATCGGAACTTTAATCCCTATACTTAACTTCATAGAGGAATCATCCATAGACTTTACAAAATTCAAATTTACCAAATAACTTTGGTGTATCCTTAAGAAAAAAACTTCCTTTAGTTTATCTTCAAGGTCATCCAGTTTTCCCCGCATAGTATATATCCCGTTTTTTGTGTAAAGGTTAAGATAATGCAAGTCACTTTCTATATAGATTAAATCTGCAAGAAAAATCCTTTTTTCCCCATCAGTTAATGGAAATACCATTTCTCTTTTTTCCCTTAAAAGATGTGCAATGGATTCCCCTAAGGACTCTTTTAGCTTCTCATCTTTAAGTATATAACGAGTGGCATTAACCTTATAACCCTCCAAGGCAAAGGAAATAAATTGCGTGATAAAAATTATAGGTATGTTAGAATTTTTTTCTCTAATTGACCTAGCTATGTCTATACCGGAAAACTTCGGCATATCCACATCTAAAAATACAGCATCATATTCCGAACTTTTAAAATCAGATAAGAATTTTACTCCGGATTGAAAGAAGTCCATTTCAAAAGAAATTCCCTCTTCTTTAGAAATTAGTGATAGAATTTTCTTAACTTCCTCCAAAAAATGTCTTTCATCATCTACTATTGCAATTTTTAACATTAATATCCTCCAGAAGATACCTACTACTTCATTTCAATTGTATCATTTTTTTTATAAAAATAAAGCCTTTGGCAGAATTAGCAATTTTTTGGCAGAATTGGCATAAAAAAAGAACGCCACATGTGCGTTCTACAAAATCAAATTTAATCCTCATTATAGTAGTTAAAGCTTCTACTCCTCCGGTTTGTCTCCGATAATAATTTAAAGAGGTGTCCTCTATATAGCATGAAGACAAACAATAGAATTGATAAGAGTAAAAATTCTATCCATCTGCCCATTTCAATATTCCTATATAAGACAGGCGAAACAAAAGGTGTTATTTGAAAAATATTTAAGTGCATTGAAAACATATCCCTAAAGCCAAGTACAAAATTATATAAGAATGTTACTAAGGCAGTTGGTAGCAGCCAAGTAATCCAATTATCCACCATAAAATTAGCTGCATACTTTAAAGAACCAACAGGGTCATAATTTTTTTGATATATAACTTCAGGTAATGGATTAAATAAGACTGCAACAACTACAATTGATAATAATGAAAAGGCAATGGTCATATTACTGGGAAGCAGCATTGAAATCAATAGGCTTAGAATATTCCCTAAAACAATTAGCATAGCTATTTTTGATGCCAGCAGCCTGTCCTTTGCATAGGACTTTATATCCGACAACTTAAATCTGCTATATTCAACTATGCCTTCAATAGACCTTAAAAATATAACGCCAATATAAATCTCTACAAAAAACAGTAATAAAGAAGCAATAATGCTTGGTATTCCCACAAGCAAAAGCATACTTAAAAGAAGATATATAAGCATAGTGGCTGAATAAAAGAGTAAACCTGCCAATAAGACATGAGGTGCTTTTTTTATATTCTTTATTACGCCCTTAATAGCAATCTTATTTACAATAACAAAGTCTTTAATCACATTCATTCAAACCCTCCACAATTTCTGTAACATCATAATATTCTATTTTCTTATCTACCCTTTTAAATAAAATATATTCCCCTTTTATATCCTTCTCTTTTAAACTTGGCGAAAATTTTACTATTCTTGAAAACTTTACCTCTTCCTTTACCCTGTCACCTTTAGAGAAGGAAAAAATTTCTTTATTTATTATCTCTCTCAAAGTATCATGGGTAGCTTGGTAAGATACCGTTTCAAATTCCAAACCCTTTGGAGTTTTTGTATTTCTGGTATTTGTTAGGAAGTCAAAGATTATTAGGCTATTTATATATGAATCCTCCGGATATTTTTTATTCAAAAAATCCTTTAATATTGTATAGTGTTTTTCTAAGGAAAGAGGATTATCTGCATATCCTTTTTGCACCCTATATTTTGTAAATTCTTCAAAGAATTTACTTGCCCTGTCGACTTTTTCAATAGCATATGATAGGGTCTTTTTAAATCTTGAGTCTGTTAAGTAAATTTCTACTGTTTCTTCAATCTCTTTGAGTTTAATTATTTCCTTATAAGTAATAAATTTATTACTTATAACTTCATATGGAGGATAGTCTGTAAAAACATAACCATACTTATCTTTTAAATCCCTTATGGGCGAACCCTTTAATAACTTTAAAAAACCCAACTGGATTTTTTCTGCTCCAAGCTCATAAACATCATCAAAACTTTTTAAAAACCTGTCATATCCTTCATAGGGTAAACCTGCAATCAAATCTAAGTGTTGATGAATATTTCCTCCTTCATCAAGCTTCTTAACTACTTTAGATATTTTATCAAATTCTGCCTTCCTTCCCACAGATAAAATAGTCTCTTCATTGGTGCTCTGCACTCCAATTTCAAATTGGAAGAGGTCCTTTCTCGCCCTTGAAAGAAAGTCTATTTGTTCATAGTCTAAAAGGGAGGCAACTATTTCAAAATGAAAATTAATATTACCGTTATCGTTTTTAATTAAAAAGTTTAACAAGTCGTAAAAGATTTCTTTTTTTGCATTAAATGTCCTGTCTATAAATTTAACTTGACCTACACCTGCTTTGATTAAGAGCAATAAATCTTCCTTTACTCTATTAATATCAAAAAATCTTGTCTTTTTTATCGTTGAAGACAGGCAAAAGTAACAATTAAAAGGACACCCCCTTGAAGATTCATAATAAACTATCCTGTTTTTAAATTCTTTTTTTAAGGATAAATAAGGGTCTTCTCCCTTTGCTTTATATTTATCTAATAGGAATTTATAAGGCGATGGAATTATATTTAAGTCTTCAACCAATCTAATTTCATCATTAATTGTCAGTTGGTCTCCTTCTCTATACGATAGTCCTCTTATGTCCAAATCACCATTAGATTGTAATGCCTTAATAAGTTCAAAAATGCTCTCTTCCCCTTCGCCGGACAAAAGAAAGTCTATAAA
>JAAYNG010000127.1 GCA_012520935.1 Tissierellia bacterium
TGGATTACCTTCAACAGAAATTCCTTTAGATGATAAAGAAACATTAAAGCTTTTTAATGGAATCGAGCCTTTGAAGTTATCTGAAGATTCTGGAATTGAAATGGGAACATTCGGAATACCTGAATTTGGAACAAAATTTGTAATGCAGATGTTAAAAGATACAGAACCAAAAACTTTTTCTGATTTAATTAGGATTTCAGGATTATCTCATGGAACTGATGTTTGGATCGGGAATGCAAAAGATTTGGTAAGCTCTGGAGAGGTCCCTTTTAACAAGGTAATTACAACTAGAGAAGACATTATGAATACCTTAATACAATATGGAGTTGATAATAAAACCTCCTTCTATACCATGGAGAGGGTAAGAAAAGGAAAGGGCTTAGAAGAAGAAACAGAAGCATTATTAAGAGAAAAAATGATTCCAAATTGGTATATAGATTCATGCAACAAAATTAAATATATGTTTCCAAAGGCCCATGCAGTTGCATATGTTATGATGTCATTTAGAATTGCCTACTATAAAATATATTATCCTTTGGCTTTTTATGCAACAATATTCTCTGCAAAAGCAGCAGACTTTTGTGCTGAGTATGCACTTAAGGATTTGAATTATTTTATTAACGAAAAAAAGAGAGTAGAAAAATTAGGCAATGATGCGACTCCTAAAGAAGTTAGTACAATTGGGATTCTTGACTTATTAATAGAAATGTATATGCGAGGATTTAAATTAAAAAAAGTTGATATTTATAAATCTCATGCAAGCAAATTCACAATTGATGGTGGCGATTTATTACCTCCATTCATTAGTGTAGATGGCCTAGGGGAGAATGTTGCACTTTCCATATGTGAGGAGAGAGAAAAATCAGACTTTATGTCTAAAGATGATTTAAGAAAAAGAACTGGAGTTAATAAAACAGTTCTTGATTTGCTTGACTCCATGGGGGTATTAAATTTAACAGAAACGGACCAATTAGATTTATTTAATATTTAATCTTGACTTATTCACTCGGGTATAATATAATATATACAGGTGATGTTATGAAAATATCTACGAAAGGAAGATACAGCCTCAAGGCAGCAGGTATTTTAGCTGAATCTTACGGGGAAGGTCCTATGAATGTAAAGGCTATTTCTGAAAAAGGAAATATATCAGAAAGTTATTTGGAACAGCTTCTTTCAAGCTTAAGAAAATCTGACATAATTGAAACTGTAAGAGGGGCTCAAGGTGGCTATTTACTTAAAAAGCAACCAAGCGAAATAACTGTTGGAGATGTTTTAAGGGCAGCAGAAGGTGATATTAGTCCTACAGAATGTACTTCTGATGGCTTTCAAAATGATTGTGTTAATGACTGTATAACAAAAAAAGTTTGGGAAAAATTAAAGCTTGGTATTGACGGAGTTGTTGACTCCATTACTATTGAAGATTTAATTAATAAGGAGAAACTATGAAAAAAATTATTTATTTAGACAATGCTGCTACTACTCCTGTAAAAAAAGAAGTGTTAGACGAAATGCTACCTTTCTTTACTGAAAATTTTGGTAATGCTTCTCCAATATATCAAATAGCAGAAGAAAATAAAAAAGCAATAAAAATTGCCAGAGAAAGAGTGGCAAAGTCAATAAATGCAGAAGTTGATGAAATATATTTTACAGCTGGTGGCTCAGAATCTGATAATTGGGCTTTAAAGGGTATTGCTTTTGCAAATAAAGAAAAGGGGAACCATATTATTACAAGTAAAATAGAGCATGATGCAATTTTAAATTCTTGTAAATTTTTAGAAAAAAATGGTTTTGAAGTAACATATTTAGATGTTGATGATAAAGGATTTGTTAGAGAAGAAGACTTAAAGGCAGCGATTAAAGATCAAACAATCTTAGTAAGCATTATGTATGCTAACAATGAAATTGGTACTATACAAAGAATTAGTTCATTGGCGGCTATAGCAAAAGAAA
>JAAYNG010000021.1 GCA_012520935.1 Tissierellia bacterium
CCTCTATTAAGCCCATGTTCGCCATACTGCACACCCTTTATTGCCTTTGCACACCCCTAAACACAATATTTAAAAGGGTAATTAAATTGTATCAATCTCTGTAAGATTATATCAAACACAATATCATTTGTCTTCACATCCAATAATTCACAGAAAAGATTAGTAATATGCTTTGGTGTTAGTATAATTCCTAAAGACTGACCATCTCCCCCAGAGTAGGACATGAATTCGCCATAAAAACGACCTAAATAATCTTCACCATCTCGGTTATATCTAATATTGTGATAGATTCTATCCTGTAAAAACTCAGTATAAAATTTAAGAGGTGTCTTGCCCAAAGTTTCATTTACTTCATTGATCAGAGTGTTATCTCTTACCACTGAAAATTGACTTAATAGCTTATCTTTCTTGACTTGAGGTGATACATTAGCTCGGTTTAGATTATCTTTTATCGCCTTATAAATCTTTTGACCGTCTGTTGTTAACTCATTTGTGTCGCCAACTAAACTAGAAATAGAGAAGTTACCATAATCAGCTTCACGTAAAGCTAATAAGATGCCTGAAACGATAAGAGGCTTATCTTTATCCTGTATACTTCCATAATTTCTTAAATGCTCATGTAATTCAGCCGCATCTTTCAGAATCTCTTTTGTTTCTTTCTCGTAAGTAGTATCTTCACCTAGAATTTCACGAGTGTAATATTCATCAATATTTTCTTCATTGAACAAAATAAAGCTTTCAATCTCTGGTAGTTCTTTATAATGCTCTCTTTCATTAATGAAAATAGGACTTATCCTATGTCTTTTTTCATTTCCAGAAACCCCAATGGCTATAATTTTTTTATAGCTTGTGTTTTTAGCTAGATGCTTTCCATAAAATAAAGCTCCATTGACTGCATAATCGCAGACTGCTTCTGTTTCTTCAGAAATCAGTCCTTCTTCCGTTCTAAGTTCATGATTAGACACAGAAACCTTATTTTCAATAACTATTAAGAAGTCTTTTACCACTCCTGTATATTCAGGGTAGCCAATCTTTCCTGTACCTCTTTTTGAAGCTGTTTTTAATGCTTCATTAATTTCTTTTATCGTAGAACCCTGTGGATCAAGATAGATATTTGCCTCTTTTAATAAATCATAGACCCACAAATCTGTACTTTTTTCTTTTACACCTATACTCATCACATCTGCTCCATCATTTTATTTTCGCTTATATAACTTACAATATCCCCTACATCACAACTTAATACTTCGCAAATTCTTCCAAGAACATCCATACTAACAATTTGATTCTTACCTAGCTTGGCTAAAGTTGCAGATGACATTCCTGTCTCTATCCTCAAATCCTCTTTATACATTTTTCGCTCTTCTAAAATATTCCAAAGCTTGCTGTAATCAAATGACATAATTACCACTTTCTATCAAAAGCTCTATCTCTTTTATGTGCATTTCTAGCTCCTAAAAGAAACTTACATATATCCTCATCGAAATAAATCGGCAAAGGAACCAAAAAATGTTTCCCAAAAAGAAACCGGCTCCTGTGCTCTTCTCTCTATACGTTTGTTGAGCTTATTAATTTTTTGGATTAATGTGTTTTTAAGCTTAACCAGTTCTGAGTATTCTTTTGATTCCTCATTGAGAGTATTTTTAATCAAGCAAAGAAACTCAGATGAAGAAATATTAAGCTTATCAGGATATAAAATGAATTTAAAATCCGGAGGATTCTCACGAGTAGAGAAGGATAAAGCATACTTTTTTTCAGAATGTTTCTGCTCATCTATAATGTTAATTATATTTTCTTCATTAAAGAATTCGTGATAGCTATAAGTTCTATATGTATTACATTCTTCATTTTGTCCTGTAAATACAACACTACTATTTCTATTGTTTCTATCAAGTTTTATGCCATCTTTAAAGATATCTTCATTTTTGACTAAATTATTATGAATTTTTTCTATTAATTTATTTGCGGAATATTCATAGGACAAGCATTCTTTTTCCAACTCAATAGCATCCTTAAATATTCTCTTATTAATGTAAATCATATTTCCATTTGTCTGGTAATCCTTCATCAATGGATAATATTTAATGCTATTCACAGTCTCAATTTTTTTATAATCTGACCAACGTTTTGGATACCCTTCAATTAGTCTCTCTTTAATTTCATTAAAATGATTGAGCATATCTAAATATAAGCTCTGCAACTTTGTTCTATCCGCTTGATTTTTACCTGCTTTCAAGCCCAATATAAAAGTTATTAAACTAACAACTAAGCTAGTAAATATGCTAATTAAGACAGTATTTGGCATTTTATCTCTCCAATTAAGTATTAAAATCATCTTCGACTTATTAAAGGTTATTATATCAGGTACAATCAAATTTCTCACTTAAAATACTCGATTTTAGCAATCAACGCTTCATGTTTTCTTGTAAAGCTCTGATTAAACTTGTCTAGTTCCTCAAGCATATTTCGCATACATGGGAGATATACCTACTCAAATTTCTCGTAACGGTCTTGTACTTCTTGGAAGGTATCTCTCATGACATCAAGTTCTTTAATGAGATCCTCAATGCTATCCAACCTAAAAATATTTCTCTTTCATTTACTAATAATCCTTGTTCGTTCATTTAAATTCTCATATTGTTTTTCCTCCTAATATTCTTGTATTTTTTGAATTCTCTTTAGTAATAAGCTGTGAATATCCCAGACTTCTTTGGATATCTTATCGACATCTTTTCTAATGGCCTCCATATCTTTTTTGTAGATAACACCTGTCTGATTCACATGCTTTGCGATTTGATTTATGTTGTTGGTTACGTTGCTTAAAGACCATTGAATGTCTCGAAATGGTTCCAAGCCCACATAATAAATTTCTTTTTCCAAAACACATTTTCTAATGAAGTGTGCCATGGTTCTTGACTTAGATAGTTTCATTTTTTCTTTAAACATCTGCATTTCTTCTTCGCTTAATTTGATTTCCAGTCGCTCATTTCTTACACGATTTGCCATGCATTGCCTCCCTTCCTTTTTTGATTTCTGGGGTCTTAGGGTTCTCCCTAACAATTCAAAAACTTGCCTGAGAAATTCATCTAAGATGAATCTTCGAAGCGATTTTTCCGCAAGTGTCCGTACACTTGCTATGCTTGCTACTAATTTTGATAATTGTTTCTTGAGAAAATAATTTTCCCATTTTACTCCCACTCAATCGTAGCAGGTGGTTTTCCTGTTATATCAAACAATATCCTATTAATTCCTTTAACTTCACTTGTTATCCTTTGAGAAACTCTATCTAATGTTTCGTGAGGAATTTGGGCATAGGTTGCTGTCATGAAGTCGTTTGTATTAACTGCCCTTAGGGCTACTGCGTATTCGTATGTTCTTTCATCATCTCTTACTCCAACTGATTGCATATTTGTTAGGGCTGCGAAGTATTGGCTTGGTCTTGTTGGAAGCTTATCTACTTCTTCCCTATAAATTGCATCCGCATCCCTTAATATATCTAGTTTTTCCTTAGTTAGCTCACCAATTACCCTTACTCCAAGACCAGGTCCCGGGAAGGGTTGTCTTTCAACTATTTCATCAGGTAGACCTAGTTTTTTACCTAATATTCTTACCTCATCTTTAAATAATGTTTTCAAAGGTTCAACTATACCTTCAAAGCCAATTTCTTCTGGTAATCCACCTACATTATGGTGGCTCTTTATTTTTTTATTAGCCCCTCCACCTGATTCTATTATATCTGGATAGATTGTTCCTTGGGCAAGGAAGTCAATTTTACCAAGCTTAGCAGCTTCCTCTTTAAAGACTTCTATGAATTCATGACCAATAATTTTTCTTTTTTGTTCAGGGTCAGTTACTCCTTTTAATTTAGAAAGGAACCTATCTTCTGCATCGACCCTTATAAATTTCAAGTCCCTATCTTTAAATGCTTTTTCAACCAAGTCAACCTCATTTTTTCTAAGTAACCCATGGTCAACAAAGATTGAGTGGACCTTACCGGGAATAACTTGTGAGAGCAGGGCAGCTACAACCGATGAGTCAACTCCGCCTGATAAGGCGAGCAGGACTTCCATGTCGCCAACTTGGTTTTTTATAGCTTCTGATTCTCTTTCTAAAAACACATCTATTGTGTAGTCTCCGCTAGCCTTACATATACCGTATAAGAAATTTTCAAATATCTTATTTCCATTTACACTTGCCTTTGCTTCTGGGTGAAAGGAGATAGAAAAAATATTTTTATCTTCATTTACTGATGCAAGGGTTTTGTTTCCTTCAATACTTGCAATGGATTTTGAACCTTCTGGAAGCTTTGCAAAGTTAGTCTTAGTATTTACCAACAATACTTCTTCACTTGATAAACCTTTAAATAGTGGTGAATCAGTGTCTAATTTTATCTTCATTTCTTTATAGTCGTTGGCTTCAATCCCTTTATTTTCTCCAATTGCACAGATGTCAAGGACAGGAACTCCTAAAGAAAGGACTTCTTTATAAAATTTTTTTGCTTCCTCATCTGTTGTATTATTGTCGCCTGTAAGGACAAGACCAATAGGATTACTGTTTTTTACCTTTTCAATTCCTACATTATAAGGGTGTATTTCTGAATACACTTTTAATTCTCTAATTTTTCTTGCGGCTAAATCTCTGAACCGTCCTCCAAAATCAAGGACTAATATTTTTTCATACATTATAACGCCTCCTTTGTAAATATTTTACATTTTGCCTATGGATATGTCAAATATTTGTAATAGGATTTTAATATAAATATTCTTCATATATGTTATAATAATCTAAGAGGTATGAGAAATCTTTATCGTTTCTTTATACTTTAAGATAAGTATTTATGATATAATAAAAAAAAGGAGGAGATAGGATGAAAAGGAAATTATCCTTACTTTTAGCATTATTATTAATCTCATTGAGTTTTGCTGGTTGCGGCGAAACAGGAAAGGCTTACTTTAAAGAATCCACTAATTACATGAAATGGGATGCAATAGACCAAACAGCTAAAGTGGAAATGGAAATGAAGGTCAAAGGACCTGACGGAAAAGAGCAGAAAATAAATATGCTTATGGATATGGATGCTTATCAGGTAAAGAAGGCAGAAGGGGAATATGCTTCTGAAATTACAATGGATATGTCAATGAACATTCCGAGCTCAGATTCATCAAGTGTTTCTGTAAATCAAAAAGATATTAAAATGTATACAGACGGAATGAAGGTTTACTATCCAGTTTCCATATTTAATTCAACAAGCTCACTTACAGGAGAACAACTAATAAAAACTGATAAGAAATACATCTTAATGGATGTGGGTTCAGAAGACTACTTTAAATCAATAACAGGCGATACAGAATCAGCTGATGCAATGGCAAAGGCATTTTCAGATTCTTATATAAAGTCTTTAAAGAAGGCTATGACAAATCCAATGGAATACATTGATACATTCTTAAAGACCATGGATTTACTTGGAATTGATGCAGAAGTTAAAAAAGAAGGAAATACTTACTCATATGATATTGATGGGGCTGACTTAATAAAAATGCTTGATTCTGCTGTAAAGAATCTTCCAAAGAACTGGAAAGAAATCATTAAACTTTATGAAGTTGATAAGATGCTTAAAGATATGCCAGTAGATGCCTTTAAAGAAGAGGGTAAAGACCCTAAAAAAGCAAAGGAAGAGGCTATAGAAGAGTTCAATGACTTTATGAACAGCAAGGAAACACCAGAATTTATCACAGAATTAACAAGTTCATATAAAGAAAACAGGGAACAAGTTGCAAGTTTCTTTAAAGATGTAAAGGTTAAAGGAAAAAATACTTTAAACAAAAATGACATGAAGAGTGAAATGGAATTAAAAATGAATTTCATGGATATGATAGAAATGGAAATGAAGGTTGATTCTGATGCTAAAAAGGCAGATGTCAAGAAGATTACAATGCCTAAGGATTCTGAAACTATCTCTATGGAAGAGTTTATGAAAGCCATGCCAAAAACAACAGGCAAGTCAGTTGTTGTAGACATTAAAGGAGCTAAACTTATTAGCGAAGAAATTTCAGGAGCTGACATTAAAATAGTTAAAAGAGATAATATTAACTTCTACGAGATGAGAAAGATAGTTGAGGCTTTAGGAGGAGAAGTTGGATACGACAAGGATTTAAAAAAGCCTTTTGTTGTAGTTGATGGAAACAAAAAAGTTCTTAGCCTATTTGTTGAGAATGGTGTATCTTATATAAATGTAGAAGGTCTAAAAAGCTTAGGCTTTATTGCTACTGAAAACACTGAATTAGGTATGTTAACTGTTATAGGAAAATAAGATATTAAAGACTTGGTTTTTGCCGAGTCTTTTTTATAAAATATAAGGGGTGGTTTATTTAGAAATGACAGATAACAAGGTAAATTGTTTGATTTGTGATGCAGAAATAGAATATTTAGAAAATGCGATAGAGATGAAATGTTCATCTTGTGGCAAGTTTTTCACATCCAATGCAAGATGCGAAAATAAGCATTTTATATGTGATTCTTGTCATAGCAAGAAGGGTATTGCAGTAATAAAAGCAATTTGTATAGAAGAACAATCTAAAAACCCAATCGAGATTTTTGAAAAAATTTGCCATAATTCAAATATCCATATGCACGGTCCTGAACATCATGTCTTAGTAGGCGTCTCATTATTAACAGCTTTTTATAATGCTAATGCACCTGAAGATAGGGAATCTTTAGAAAAAGACCTAGGCGAGATGATATATAGGGGGAGACGGGTTCCTGGTGGTGTATGTGGTGACTGGGGGACTTGTGGGGCTTCTATAAGCTTAGGAATACTTGCTTCAATTTTGACCAAGGCAAGCCCATTGACTACAGACTCATGGGGGACTATAAACACTGTTACTTCTAAATCTCTTGCAAAAATGGGAGAAATAGGAGGTCCTAGATGCTGTAAGAGAAATGGTTTTATTGCCATAGAAACTGGGATTGACTTTATAAAAGAAGAATTTGGAGTTGACCTAGAAAGAACTCAGCCAGTATGTGATTTTGTCAAATATAATAAAGAATGTATTTTGATGAAGTGTCCATATTTTCCAAGCCACCACAAAAAATAAAAGAAGCTAGGGATAGCCACAAAATTAGACTTACTATCAAAAGATTAGGGGGATACCATCCTCCTGAACATCTTAAAGACTGTAATTGTAGATTAAAAAAATAAAGGGGCAGATAATATCTGCCCCTACCATTACCAAATACTTGCAATAATTAATAAATTTTTTAGATTTTGAGTCATCAGTATTAGTTTATTTCCAGCCTTTTGAACGCTCATATGCGTATATATTAGTTACATTTTGTTTTTCGATCTCATTTAATTCAACAGCCCTTGTTTTGCTTGTATACCAAGTTTTTAAATTAAAATAACTAGCAAGCCTTCCCTGACCAAATGCGTAACCATGGCGGGCATAAATTTCATTCCTTAATATTGAAGCTTCGTCCCTAGATAAGTCTTTTATTATTTCATCTGGAATTAGCTCTTTGTCTGAGTTAAACATAAAGGCAGTATTGAAGTCTTCACCAGTTATTTCTTTGAACTCCTTAGCCTTGGCTTCATAATCATTATTTCCAATTCCAAAGAACGATGCTTGTAATGCTATCATTTCTCTTGGTAAAATTTTTGGTGCAGGGGGCTCTTCAACCTTCTCTTCTATCGGTTCTTGTTCTTCTTCCTGTTCCTCTTCTTCTTTTACTTCTGTTACAACTGGAGTTTCTTGAACTTCTTCTTGAATAAGTTCATTTTCTTTTTTTTTGAAAATATCACCAATATCAAAATCGCCGAACCTATCAAACAAATATAGACCTATGTATACAGCAAGTACTGTTAAGACTAGGCCAACAATCACCTTAAGGAAGGTGTTTTTTTTCTTTCTTCTATATGTGGATTTTTCCATGAAGGAATAATTTATTTCTGGGAATTTTTTCTTTCTCAAAATATCACATCCATAACTTGTTAGCTTTATTATACCATATAAAAAAATATAATAAAGATATTTTTATTTTAAAATTTATTTATGCACTTATAGACAGTAGTATGTTAAAATTCTTTGTATGCATATTTGACTTTTTTTTATTTTTGGTGTATAATAGGTATGTTATGGTAAGGAGGTATTTTTATGTTTAAAATCGGGGATAAGGTTGTATACCCAATGCATGGGGCAGGTAAGGTTGTAGCTGTTCAAAGGCAGGAAGTCCTCGGAGAAGTTGAAGATTATTTTGTCATTTCCCTATCAAATGATTTAAAGATGATGGTTCCTGTAAGTTGTGCTGAGGAAGTTGGACTTAGAGACATTATTTCTAAAAATGAAGTTGTGAAAGTTTTCGAAATATTAGAAACTGATATGGCAGAGATGTCTCAAAACTGGAACAAACGATACAGGGCAAACATGGAAAGGATTAAGTCAGGAGATATTTTTGAAGTTGCCGATGTCGTTAAGAATTTAATGCTTCTGGATAGTCATAAAGGACTTTCAACAGGAGAAAAGCGCCTATTAAATACTGCAAAACAAATGCTTACTTCTGAAATCGTCCTAGTAACAAATAGGTCAGAGGACGAGGTAGAAGATAGGCTAGAAAAAATAGTAAACGGATAGGAGAGTGAGTCTATGATAAGAGTCTTACTGGGGCTTGTGCTCAGCTTGGTGGGTATGAGTGCGGGCTTCGGTGTTTTTAAATTGATGGAAATTGGAGGGTTGTTTGAAGGTTTAGTTGGATGGAAATACATAGCAGTAATTGTTTCTATATGTGGATTATTTGGATTTATATTTTTTATATTATACAATAAAATATCATATTTAGTTAAGAAAATCATATCTGCAATTGAACAAGAACTTGAAAAATACTCATACCAAGACTTATTATTTTCATCTATTGGATTAATCATTGGATTAATCATAGCTTTTTTTATTTCTAAACCTTTTTTAAGTATTGAAATCCCAGTTGTTGGCGAAGTAGTTACATTTTTGATTTATTTAGTATTGGCTTATATTGGAATCAACCTTCCCTACAACAGGAGAGGGGAGATTAAAGAGGCCCTAGATTCAACAAAAACACAATTTTTCTCCAGAGATAAATCTAAATCAAAAAAATCATCAAACCCAAAAATATTGGACACTTCCGCAATTATAGATGGGAGAATCAAAGATATTTGTATGACTGGTTTTGTTGAAGGACCATTAATTATACCGGAATTTGTTTTAAAAGAACTACAACATATAGCAGACTCTTCAGATAGCCTAAAGAGGACAAAGGGCAGAAGAGGTTTAGACATTGTTAAGATAATGCAGGAAGAACTACCAATAGAAGTAAAGATTAATGAAACAGCCATTGATGATGCTGAAGAAGTTGACATGAAGGTAATAAAACTTGCTAGATCTCTTGGAGGTTCAGTTGTAACTACAGATTATAATTTGAATAAGGTGGCAGATGTTAAGGGTATCCAGGTACTGAATATTAATGAGCTGGCCAACTCTATAAAAACCTTGCTATTACCTGGTGAGAACTTAACAGTTCAAGTTATTAAGGATGGCAAGGAGGCTAATCAAGGGATTGCCTACTTAGATGATGGAACTATGATAGTAGTTGAAAACGGGAAAAGACACATGGGAGACAACATTGAAACCTTGGTAACTTCTGTAATTCAAACACCTGCAGGTAGGATGATATTTGTTAGACCAGTTTAGAATTGAATTTAAAATATATAATGGTGGATTGAAAAATCCACCATTAGCTGTTACACAATTTATTTAAAAATTTTAACCCTTTCATCAATTGGGTGTAATTCTTTTTCACCTGGCTCTTCGACTATTTCACCAAAAGGCATTTGGGCAATCAGCTTCCAAGAAGCAGGTACATTGAACATTTTCTTAACTGCATCATCTATTACAGGGTTGTAATGTTGTAGTGATGCCCCTAATTCTTTCTCCCTTAGGGCTACCCACATGCTGTGTTGAAGCATCCCGTTTGCTTGGTTTGACCATATATCAAAATTCTCTGCATATAGAGGGAATTGGTCCTGCATTCCTTTTACGATGTCCTTATCCAAGAAATAAAGAATAGTACCATAACCTGCCTTAAAAGAGTCTATTTTTTCTCTTTTTACTTGTCCATCAAAGACATCATATATTGCATCCCAAAGTTCATCTTGTTTTTTTCCAAGTGCTAAAACTACTTTTGCACTTTGCATATTATATGCATCCGGAACACCGGCTACAACATCTTGAACTAATTTAATTATTTCTTCATCTGATATTGGGGAACTCTTTTTAATATTGTAGTATGACCTTCTCTTGTTTAAGCTATTAATAATACTCATTTACATCTTCCTTTCATGTTAACATATTTTTTCTTAAATATATAATACCCTGAATTAATAATGTCAAACATGTCTAACAAAAAAAGGGAGCAATTATGCCCCCTGAAAACAATTAATTAATTGTTATTTTTCTTTTTGTTTCTTGTTTTACTTGTTTTGGAATACTTATTGTTAGTATTCCATTCTCAAGATTTGCCTCTAAATTTTCTTCATCAATATTTTCAAAGTACATTGAACGTGACATGGAAGAAGTTCTTCTTTCTCTATGGATGAAGTTTCTTTCCTCGTCCTCTTCCTCTTTACTTTCATCATGGTTAACCATAATAGATAATCTTCCTTCATCATATTGTACATCGATATCTTCTTTGTCAATTCCAGGAAGTTCAGCTTCAACTACATACATGTCGTCCTTGTCTTCTACATCAACTTTAAAGGTAGAAGCTTGTATTGCGTTGTCGAAAGAATAGCTATCTTTGAAAAAATTGTCAATAAAGTTGTTAAATTCATTAAATCTTGGACTTACTAATCTGTAAGATCTTCTAGGTATTAAATTTGTCATACAATCACTCCTTTAAATTCTTTTGCTAGCACTTATGTCAAGTGAGTGCTAATGCTTACATTTATATTATACCACCTATTTTTGAATTTAAACATTTTTATTGAAATAAGTTGATATTTTATTATTCTTCATTTAGAAGAGGGAATAATAAGGAAAGTTTAAAAAGGTCCCCATCTATTGTAATATCCATATCTCCACCTTGAAGTTCAATAAGGTTTCTAGCAATACCAAGCCCAAGACCAGATCCTTCAGAAGACCTTGCCTTGTCTCCTCTAAAGCTTCTTTCAAACAATTCTTCTGCCTTGAAGTTCATTTCATAGTCAGATATATTCTTGAAAACAAAGGAGATATTATTTTTTTCTATGCTTGAATCAATATATACTCTAGTGCCTTGTAAAGAATATTTTGAAATATTTGAAAGCACATTTTCAAATATCCTGTATGTCTTTCTACCGTCTAACAAAGAATACATTTTTTCTTCTGGGACATTGACTATTAGATTTAAGTTTTTTTCAGATAATCTTTCCTCCATTTCTCCAAGGGATTGGTAGAAAAGTTCAATGATGTTTAATTTTTCAAAATGTAATTCCACATCCCCTGACTGGGTCTTAGAAATTTCAAACAAGTCCTCTATTAGGGTTTTAAGTCTTAAAGCTTTTTCGTGGACAACGCCTGCATATTCTATCCTGCTTTCTTCGGTAAGGTCTTCCTTTGTCAACAAGTCAGAATAGTTAATAATTCCAGTAAGGGGAGTTTTCAAGTCGTGAGAAACATTTGTAATCAATTCAGTTTTTGTCCTTTGACTTTGAATCTCTTTAGCTACTGCATTTTCAAGTCCTTCAGATACTTGGTTAAGTGATTCTGCAAGTCTATATAAACTGCTTACATTAGTGTTGATTTCTTTGGAGTAATTTCCAGTTTGAATTTCAAGTGCATCTTCTTCTAATTTTTTTATCCCTCTTATTTGCCGATGGAGAATAAGAGTTATAAATAAACCTAAAATTCCTGCTAATAAGATAATTGAATTCCTTGAATAAATTATTGCAAGTAGAAATAGTGAATAAAATCCAGCAAACATCAAACTATTTACGATTCCAAATGAAGAAACTGAGCTAAAAAACCTTCTAACATATGTGTTGGCCCATAGTATAAATTTACCGAACAGGCTCTTACTAAAGAATGTATTGATTATACCTTCCTTAAAGACTTCCTTTATTGAAAAAATAGCAAGGAATAAGTATAGAAGAATAGGAAAGCTGATTGCTGTTACTACAATTGGATAAAGGCCAGTTTCGTATGGCCTAGTAATAATTTCTTCAATAATAAAGTCTACATTATAGCCACTCAACAAC
>JAAYNG010000128.1 GCA_012520935.1 Tissierellia bacterium
GATAGTCCTCTTATGTCCAAATCACCATTAGATTGTAATGCCTTAATAAGTTCAAAAATGCTCTCTTCCCCTTCGCCGGACAAAAGAAAGTCTATAAAGTTATTATCTTCTAAAAAGTCCCTCACATCATAGGAAACTTCAGGCCCACCAAATATGATTTTAACTTCAGGTCTTGCTTTTTTTATTACAGATGCAACCTTTAAACTCTCTTCTATATTCCAAATATAGGCAGAAAAAGCCAGCAAGTCAAATTCTTTCTTTAAGATATCATCAGTAATCTTTTCAACTCTCTGGTTTATGGTATGTTCTATAACTTCACATTCGATCACCGGTGATAGGACAGCTTCAAAGTATCTAATTGCAAGATTTGTATGTATAAATTTTGAATTGAGAGATGTCAGTAAAATTTTCATAAAGCCTCCAAAAAAATTAAGGCAACCATCTTCTAGGAAATAACCTATTGGTTGCCCTATTTTCAATTAACCTATTACAGCTATTGCTTCAATTTCAATTTCTGCATTCTTTGGCATGCCTGACACTTCAACGAGACTTCTAGCAGGTTTATGGTCTCCAAAAAAATCTGCATAAACTTCATTTACATCTGAAAATTTAGAAATGTCTCTTACAAAAACATTTACCTTGCAAATGTTATGAATGCTTCCGCCTGCTTCTTCAACTATTGCCTTCATATTTTCCAGCGATTGACGAGCTGCTTTCTTGATATCTCCGGCAATTGGTTCTCCACCCTTTGGGTCTGCAGGTAGTTGACCTGAAATAAACAATACATTTCCTCCCATAACTCCTTGAGAGTAAGGTCCCACTGCAGCAGGTGCATTTTCTGTTTTGATAAATTTAATCATTAAAATTCCTCCTTTTTATTTGTCACTCCATAACCTCTCAATATTATAAAATCTTCTTTGGTCTGAATTGAAAATATGTACAATTATATCTTCATAGTCCATAATGATCCAGCCTGAATCAATTGTCCCTTCTATTGACCTGACAAAGTGTCCTTCCTTGTCCATCTTATCTTCTATTTCATCTTTTATAGCATCTAATTTCCTAGGTGAACTCCCACTAACTATTACAAAATGATCAGCAAAAACAGTTTTTCCAGTAATGTCTAAGTCTACAATATCATCTGCATTTTTTGCTTCACAAGCATCAATTATAATTTTAAGTCTTTTTTTAATATCGTCCTTCAATTAATCACCACCTTATTAAATAATAATTATATGCTGAAATTGTATCCTCGGCTATAAAGGCCCTGTTTCCTACTAATTTAACTAAACTCTGTGAAAGTGCCTCCCTCATAGCTAAGTCTAAACTTTCTACTTCTAATTTTCTTAAAATTTCTACCCCATCATAGGTCCTGCTTGACTCAGTAATATCTGCCAGAAAAACAATTTTTTCTAACTTACTCATACAAGCTCTTCCAGTTGTATGGTAATAAATCGCATTTAAAATATCTTCATCTTCTATACTATATTTTTCCTTAGCAATTACTGCACCTAGTTTTGCGTGTAAAACCTTCCTATATCCAGACCAAAGATAAGGTTCTAATATTTTATACTTGCTTGCCTTTTTAATTAATATTTCTTCATCTTTATATTTACAGCAATCATGAAACATGCCAGCTATTTCTGCCTTTTCTTCATCTACGCCATAAATATTAGCAAGGTATATAGATTTTTCAGCAACCCTTATACAATGGTTAAAACGATCTGTGCCAATTTTTTCTTCAATTTTATTATAATACTTTTCATAAGCCATAACCATACAATCCCTCTCTCTTGATTATTTCTAAGACAGTATCAGGAACTAAATAATTCACTCTTTTATTTTCTGCAATATGTTTCCTAATGTCGGAAGAAGAAATACCAATTATTGGTGAATCAACAAAGTTTAATTTAATATTATACATATCTGTTAATTCGTCTACAATATTTTTTAATTCCTTGTTTCTATCAGTATCCCTATTCATCACTAAAAATGAACAAATTTTTGATAATTCTTCAATTTTATTCCATTTTGGTAAATCAAATAAAATATCATAACCAATAATAAAAAAAAGTTCATCATCAGGATAAATTTCTTTTAATTTCAAGAAGGTATCATAGGTATAACTTATCTCTTTAGAATCTATTTCAATTGTAGAAAAATCAAACATATCATCGTTTTTTATTGCATTCTTTAACATTTCTAGTCTAATATCAGATGAGATTGTCTTTCTTTTTTCTATAAAAGGATGATTACCAGAAGGTATAAACAAGACCTTGTCCATCCCTCCATTATTTATAGCATAGCTTGCAGCAATTAGGTGTCCAATGTGAACAGGATTAAAACTCCCACCAAAAACCGCTATCTTCATCGCTAATTATAGAATGATTTTAGGCTTCTTAGCCTTTTTATATATTGTTAATTTGCTTCCTATTGCCTGCACAAACTCAAGGCCTTCTATTTTTTCTTCAAGTTCTGCATAAAGTTCTCTTAAATCAATTAAGGCAGACTTTAATACATGTATTTTAACTAATTCTTCTGATTTTAAATTTGTTTCCACTTGAGAAATAAAAGTTTCTGTCAATCCATTTTTTCCAAATTGAAGACTTGCTTTTTTCGTCTGAGCTAAGCCCTTCAAATATGCCCTTTGCTTTCCTGTAATCATAACACACCCCTAAA
>JAAYNG010000129.1 GCA_012520935.1 Tissierellia bacterium
AAAAACACAACATATCTTTTCATTATCTAAAACCTACCTTCCTATAGACCTTGTCAATGGTCTTAGAAGCAATTTTTGAAGCCTTTTCAGCCCCTTCTCTTGCAACTTTTTCAAGATATGGTATATCGCTCATTAATTTATTATAAGTCTCCCTAATTGGACTAAGAGACTCTACTATTACTTCGCCTAAGTCATTTTTTAGAACTCCATAACCTTGACCAGAATACCTATTGGCAATTTCCTCAGGCTTTTCACCAGTAAAGGCACCATATATATTAAATAAGTTTTTAAGACCAGCTTGTTCATCTGAATAATTAATCTCTGCCAAAGAGTCAGTAACTGCCCTCTTTACCTTCTTTATTATTACATTAGGCTCATCCAACATCCTAATAGTAGCATTCTCATCCTCATCGGACTTGGACATCTTTTGGTCCGGATTTTGCAAGCTCATAATTCTAGCCCCCTCTTTGCTGTAAAGAGCCTCCGGCACTACAAAAGTTTCCCCATACCTGTTATTAAACCTGATGGCAATGTCCCTTGTAATTTCAATATGCTGTCTTTGGTCGTCACCAACCGGTACAAGATTTGTATTATACAGTAAAATATCAGCAGCCATCAATACTGGATAGGTAAATAGCGCTGAATTCAAGTTGTCTTCATTTTTCTTTGACTTGTCCTTAAATTGGGTCATCCTCCCCAATTCTCCCATATAGGTTACAGAATTTAACACCCAACATAGTTCAGCATGCTCCGGACAGTCTGACTGAATAAATAAAATACTTTTTTCCGGACTCAGACCTGCTGCTAGAAATATAGCCAATGTTTCTATATTTTTCCTCCTAAGCTCTGCAGGGTCTTGTTCCACAGTTATAGCGTGCATATTTGCAACATTAAATAAACAGTCATAATCATTTTCTAGCTTCGTAAAGTTAGAAACTGCACCTAAATAATTTCCAATTGTTAGTCCACCAGAAGGTTGGACACCACTATAAGCAATTTTCCTAGCCATCATAAACCTACTTTCTTGAAATTAAATCTTCAACAATTCTGTTAGTATTTTTCATAACATCTTCAATATCTATAGTCTTTAATTCCCTGTTTTCCATTAATAATTTACCATCCACAATGACTGTATCCACATCTGACCCTTGTGCAGAATAGGCAATGGCTGAAACTACATTGTTTAAAGGGGTAAAATGAGGCTTATCCACATCAATTAAGATTAAATCTGCCTTCTTTCCAACCTCAATGGACCCTATCTCCTTGTCTAGTCCTAAGGCCTTTGCGCCATTAATTGTAGCCATCTTTAAAGCTTCATAGGCAGAAACAGAAGTCGCATCCTTATCAACAGCCTTGTTTAAAATAGCCGCCAAGTGGATTTCTTCAAACATATTTACATTATTATTGCTGGAAGACCCATCAGTACCCAAGGCAACCGGTATTCCTTTTGCAAGCATCTTCTTTATAGGAGCAAAGCCACTTGCCAGCTTTAAGTTACTGGTAGGATTGTTCACTGGATAAACATTCTTTTCTTTTATGATATCAATATCTTCATCAGTTAAATATACACAGTGGGCAGCTACAGTATGGGTGTCGAATAAGCCTATATCTTTCAATCTTTGAACCGGTGTCTTCCCATATTCAGTCATGCTATCATCAAACTCTTTTTGAGTTTCAGAAACATGGATATTAATACCGGTCCTTAGTTCATCTGCCAAGTCCTTTAAACGCAATATATAAGAGTCTGAACAAGTATATGGAGCATGGGGTGCTATCATTACCCTGACCCTTCCATCTGCCATGCCGTCACATTCCTTGAAAAAATTCCTGTATTTTTCTATATTTTTTTCTGTCCTTTCCGGTCTTTCAATAGACCCATAAGTTAATACTCCCCTTACACCCGCTTGGTCAACAGCCTTAGCCGTTTCTTCCATAAAGTCATACATATCAAGGAAAGTCGTAGTCCCTGATAGAATCATCTCTGCAATTGTAAGCATTGACCCCCAATAAATATCCTCTGCATTCATCTTACCTTCAATAGGCCAGATTGCATCGTTAAGCCATTCATGCAGGGGCATATCATCAGCATAGTTCCTTAGTAAACTCATGGCAATATGGGTATGGGCATTTACAATACCCGGCATCAAAACTTTACCGTTCCCATCGATTAACCTATCAGCCTTCTCATCTATCTTGCCAATTTTCTCAATCCTATCTCCCTTTATCAAAACATCAGTCTTTGCAATAACTTTGTCCTTGCCATCAAAAGGAAGCACAGTAATATCTTTAATTAATATCATTTCATCACTCCTATTCTATTCCTAATGTAGTATATTTTGTAATAGCATATATACTTAGAGGCACTATAAAGAGTTGACCTATAACTCCAGGCAACCCAATTACTGTCATTTGTAAAGCGAAACTTATTGGGTTTTGGTCAAAACCTGCAAGCAGTGCCATCAAAAATGCAACTATACAAATTGTAAGCCTTCCTGCCATGATTCCAAATAGAAGAGAAATAATAGGTGGAAGCTCAATCGTCCTATATAATATAGACACAGTGACTGCACCTGCCAGACACTGGAACATCAAAAACAAACCATCGTTAAAAAATTCCGGTGCTTGAAAGACTAAAGAAGCAATCAACGAAGCAACTATCGCATAGATAGCAACAATTTTCGCCGGAACAAAACAGGCCGCCAGAACAATAAATATCTCCAGTGGTAAAAACATTTTTATATCCAATTCAAACTTCTTCAACAATACACTTACACCGATACCGATTATTGACAGCAGACTTATAATTATTATTTTATTTCTATTATTTTTTTTATACATTTGAACACCCCTATCTAACTAATAATTATATAATATAGAATGGTCTATTTCAAGGAGAATTTTGACTTTAAAAAGCCTTGTACAATAAATTAAAATGTTTTTAAAAAAAATAGAAAAGCTATAAAAATTTCTTCTATAGCTTGTAATTTTTTAACCATCTTGTATTAACTTGTCCCCTTACAATCCAATAGGCTGGTTTGCCGTTATAGACACCTAGTTTGGCTAAAATTTTTCCACATTTTGGACAGGTTATTGTAGACTCCAAAACTCCAACATCAACTTCTGCTTCAATTATCCTATGAAGTTGCATCTTAATTAGTCCGCCATTCCCTCCCTTATGGTAGATGACTACAGGAGTCTTACAATAGGCACAGGAAACTTCCTGAGGTCTAAAGTTACCTCTAGACTTGACCCTTCTATTTTTGTATTTCATTAGACAGCACCTCTATTCATTTATACATCCATCATAAAAATAATAACATAAAGATTTATCAAATTCAAATATATTAGTAATCTTTATAATCTAGCAAATAGGGTGTTTTCATTTTTTTTATAATTAGGTTATAATTATAATATTCAAAAATAAAGGAGATGATGAAATGCATAAATATCAAATGATAGTAAGTTGGAGTAGTGATGATGAATGTTATATCGTAACTATTCCTGAACTAAAAGGTGCCATGGCTGACGGTGAAACTCCCGAAGAAGCGATTCTCAATGCACAAATAATAATAGGTGAATGGATAGGAGTAGCCAAAGAAGAAGGTCGAGAAATTCCAAAGCCAAAATTTGAAAAACAATTAGCTTAGCAATTATTACCGCATATAAAAAACCTTGGAAAACTCCAAGGTTTTTTGAATATTGTAATTTCTATCTTTTCGAGAATTGAGGACTTCTTCTTGCCTTCTTAAGTCCATATTTCTTTCTTTCTTTCATTCTTGAATCTCTAGTTAAGAA
>JAAYNG010000130.1 GCA_012520935.1 Tissierellia bacterium
CCGTCCTTTACTTCTAATGCATAGTAAGCTTTAATGTCAGAACTATTACCTTTAGGATAAATTCGTAATATTACATCCCCATGCTTCAGGTTAATGCCAGAACCTGAAATTTCATAGGTGATAACTTTTTCATCTCTTGCTATTTCTTTTGGTTCAGAAAAATAAGTAATTTCGGGATTTGGCTCCCCCACAGGATTTGCATAAATAAAACTAAAGGGACTTAAAAAGATTAATAAAAGTGTTAAGCTAAAGCTGATAAACTTCTCTGCTTCTTTCATGTTTTCCTCCTTAAAAATATGTATATTAACCTGCATATTCTATCATGAGGATAAAAATAAATCCAATTCCTTTACATTAAAATAGTGTGGTTTATAAGTAAAAAACTCAAAAACCACACTATTTCTTTAATTAATTGAAGAATATCTTGATTAAGCTGTCAAAAAAATTTCAACATAAAACCTTAACTTCAGAATGTTTTTAACTATGCAGGCTTCTCAAGATAAAATATAGGAACACCCCATAATCATTAATTAATTTCAACGCCCTTCTCCAACAAAACCACCGTCTCTAAATTTGGTGTTCTTGGGAACATATCAAAGGACTCAATGGACAGGGGCTTATAGCCTGACTCTTCAAAGATTTCCAAGTCCCTTGCCAGTGTCAAGGGGTTGCAGCTGATATATAAAAACTTTTCCGGTGAGAAGTTTAAGATTTTTCTTAAGGACTTTTCAACCACCCCTTCTCTTGGCGGGTCAACGACTATTATCTCCGGACCATAGTCAAGGGAGTCAAGGACTTCAAAGACATCCCCTTGTAAGAAGTTAACATTATTTATCCCGTTTTCCTTCAAGGCTTCCCTTCCTCTAGTCACTGCATCTTCAACAATTTCAACCGCATAGACCTTTTCTGCCTTTTTAGAAAGCAAAGAGGCAATTGTCCCTGTGCCGGAGTAGAGGTCAAAGACAGTCTTGGAGGAAATATCCCCTAGAGTTTCGATCGCCTTTTCATAGAGTTCAATGGCACCAAGGCTATTGGTTTGGAAGAAGGATGAAGGGGAAACCTTGAACTTAAATCCTTCGATAATTTCATTTATATAAGCCCTGCCATAAAGAATTGTTTGATTATCAGACGTAACCGTATCTCCTAGTCCGTCATTAATTGAATGGTAGACTGACTTAATCTTTCCTTCCAATTCGAGTTCCAGTAAAAAGTCAACAAGGTCATCATCTAACTTATCTTGAGATGACGTTGAAAGGTTAACCAATATTTCGCCGGTGGTATGGGCCTTTCTGATGACCAAGTGCCTTAAGAAACCCTTGTGGGTCCTCCTGTTATAGTGGACCTTTCCCTTGTCTTTAAAATACTTGGATACTCCTGTCAAAATCTCTCTAAAGTCCCCGTCGCATATCCTACATTCCGAAACTTCAACTATTGAATGGAAGTGCCCCCTCACATGGAGACCCAGAGTAAGGGGTCCGTCCATTTCCATATTTCCGAAGGTAAACTCCATCTTGTTCCTATACCCGTCGGGAGAGCCGACAGGCCTAACCCCCTTATAAATATCTTTATACTTTGAAAAAAGTTTCTTCATTTGTTTTTCTTTGTAGGTCAACTCTCTTTCATAAGATAAGGTTTGGTAAAGACATCCACCGCAATATTCTTGGTGGGGGCAAGGGGCTTCGGTTTCCAGTGGAGACCTTTCTAGTGTCACAATTCTTTGGGCATCGACCTTCTTCCTCTTTCTCTTCAGCCTTACCCTAACTATCTCTCCCTCTATTGCATTTTTAACCCTTACTTTTTTATCTTCATGTACCCCTATCCCAATGGCGGGGAACAGGGCCTCTTCAATTTTTATATCAATCATTTTGTCACCTCATTAAATATTATGATTAAGTTGCCAAAAGAAATTTTCTTCCGGTGTAGGGGCGATTACTAATAGCCCGCTCCTTAAAAAGGCTATAATCATCGCCATTACGAAAGCAATTGATTTATACTTTTGACACTTACATTAAGATTATACCATAAGTTTATTCTATTGATTTGTTAAATATTTGAATAAAGAAAAAATTGCTGGGTAATAAAAAGAAGATTGCAGATAGTTTTTAGTGAACTATTAAAATAAAGATGGAACTCTTACAATTATGGAAGGGGATTGGGAATGGATTACGACAGTTTGGTCAACTCCTTTGTTGACTACTTCACAGCTGGGGAAAAGGATGAAGCGGACCTTAGAATCGGCATGGAACTAGAGCACTTCATCGTGGACAAGGGCTACAACACTGTAAGTTATTACGGAGAGGGAGGGGTTGCTGAAATCCTGAAAAGATTAGAGGGCGAAGGTGTAAAGGGTAAGTATGAAGGCGAGAATATTTTAGGCCTATATCATGACAATTTTACTATTACACTTGAACCGGGAGGTCAAGTTGAGTTTTCTGCAAAACCTCAAAAGACAGTGAGGGAACTTGAGGATGAGTATAGGCTCTTTGAGGACTTATTTACTCCAGTATTGGAAGAGTATGGATATTCATTTTTAAATCTTGGCTACAGTCCTAAGAAGAAAATTGCTGAAATAGACAGGATACCTGGTGAAAGGTATACTATTATGTATGATTATTTTAAGGACAAGGGGAAGTGTGCCCACAATATGATGAAGGGGACTGCCTCCCTGCAAATAGCTGTGGACTATACTGACGAAAAGGACTTTAGAAAGAAGTTTTATGTGGCAAATGCCCTGAGTCCAATTTTGTATGCAATGTTTGATAATGCCCCCATCTTTGAAGGGGAAACCTATGAGAAGAATTGCCTAAGGTCAATGATTTGGGAAAACACCGACAAGGCTCGTTCAGGACTTGTGCCGGGCTCTTTTTCACAAAACTATTCTTATGAAGACTATGCAGAATATATATTAGAAACACCCCCTATGCTTGTCTTTGAAGATGGACATGCGGTAGCAACAGGGGAGAAAAAGGTCAAAGATGTCTACGCAGCCAGAAACTTAGGAGTGGCTGAGGTTGAGCATATACTTTCTACAGTCTTTCCCGATGTAAGGCTTAGGGATTATATTGAAATCAGGCAGGCCGACTCAGTTCCTATTGAGTATGCTTTAGGTTTGCTTGCCTTTATCAAGGGGATTTTTTACAATAAGGACAACTTAAATGAGCTATACGATTTTTTTAGGAACATTAACGACTTTATTTTAAATGATACTAAGGAAGAAATAATTGACTATGGAATTGAAACGGAATACGCCCAGTCAACTGTATATGAACTGTTCGACAGGTTTTTGACTGATGCGAAATACACACTTCCGGAGGAGGAGAGGGAATATCTCAAAGCTTTGGAGAGGTTGGTAAATTCTGAAGATACTTTAAAGAATATGGATACAAGGTGGTAAAATGAACTATAGAGACTTAGATGAAAAATTTATAAATATGTTGAAAGATAATCCTTCGAAGTATTTGAAGGATTATTTACTAGCAGAGGAAAAGGTGAGCAGGTCAACTGCCATCTACAAGGGGGAGCCGGTCCCCTTCCTTTTACACCCCATGATGTGGACAAGGGAGGATGTGGATGCCTTTGAAAAAATTTCAAAAAGGATTACAGGGATTACTGACAAGATTACCGACAGGTACTTTAAGGACAGTGACTACAGGAAGGTCTTTGGCTATTCAGAAGATGCTGAAAGGCTAATATTAAGAAAAAAAGGCTATGAAAGGAATGTTCCCATAGGGCGGTTTGATATCTTTTATGAGTCGCCGGAAAACTTTTACTTTTGTGAGATAAACACTGACGGGTCTTCCGCCATGAACGAAGACAACACCATAGGCAGGATATTAACCGAGTCGGAAGCCTTTAAGGACTTTTCTAAAGACTTTAAGCTTACAGGCTTTGAGCTAATTGAAAGCTGGGTTGACAAGCTCCTCTACTTTTATAAGGAATGGGGCGGGAAGGGAAAGCCTAATGTGGCAATACTCGACTTCAAGACAAGTGCAACATCTTCCGAGTTCCAAGTTTTTAAGGAGTCAATTGAGGCTAGGGGTTTTAATTGTGAGATTGTTGACCCTGTTGATACGGAATACAGGGACGGGGGCTTATATTACGGAAATTATAAGATAGACTTGGTTTATAGGAGGCTTGTGACCTTTGAGTTGCTGGAGAGGATTGACGAGATAGGGGAATTTATCAATGCCTATATGGACAATGTATTCTGCTCTGTTGGCGAAGTCCGTTCCCAAATCATGCATAACAAGGAGTCCTTTAGGGTTATAAGGAAGGAAGAAACCATGTCCTTCCTCGATGAAGAAGAGAGGGATTTTGTCTTGAATCATTTTCCGGAAACAGAAAGGCTCACAAGGGATGAAGGATTAATTAAGAAGCTGATAGGTGAGAAGGATAATTATGTTTTGAAACCGAGCGACAAAAATGCCTCTCAAGGGGTCTTTATTGGAAAGGACACTAAGAAGGAAGACTGGGAGAGGGCTGTTCGGGAGGGTGAAGAATATATCTACCAAGGCTTTATTACTCCTGTGAGAAGGAATCATGGGGTATTGGAAAATGGCAGGCTGGAAGTGGCAAGCCTCGGCTATATAGTTGGACTCTTTATTTATGATGGGGCCTTTCAAGGGATTTACACCAGGGTTTCACATAATGACTTGATTTCCGGAATTACAGACTATTATACCCTTCCAAATTTTTTAGTTGAGGAGAAAAGATGAAAAAGATACTGGGATTTTTCCTTTTGATTATCCTTGCCTTAGCTGTCTTTCTATTTAAAAGCCCCTCAAGAAGGGACCAGATTATTAAATTTGTCAAGGGCGAAGGGGAATTAAAGGGGGAACTGGAGCTTGTTAACCAAGTTCCCTTAGGCGACCTTCCTTTGGAGCTGGATATGGTCGGGTCAAACCTTTTAACTTGGTATGGGAATAGGGTTAAGTTTACCTCAAGCAAGGGGGAAGTTTTGAACGACAGGGAGGTCCTGTTAAACAATCCTGCCATAAGTGTTAAAGACTCAGTTACCGCAGTATATGACCGAGGGGGCAGTGATGTATATGTCCTTAATAGCAAGGGGGACGAGCTCGGGCAGATAAATGGTCTGAGAAAGCTTAGCTATTCAAGTCCGGTCCATGGCTTTATAGCCCTAGTTGAGAGGACAGAACAAGGTGAGGCCTTAAGCTTCCTTTCCTATGACGGGGTTGAACTCTTTAAAAAAGAACTAAAGGGGAGGCACTTTTCTGCCTTTTCCTCTTCAAAAAAGAACTCCTACTATATAGCAGGTGCCTTTTACTCCACCGGACTTGACCTTGTGCCTAACCTCTTTATTTATGATAAGGAGGGGAATGAGGTCTTAAACCAAGCTACAGACTTTGTGCCTTTGATGGTTAATATAGATGATGAAGGAAGGTACCAATACCTCACGGACAATGATTTGTATTTTGGCAATTTGAACAGTGAAAGCCCGGCTGAAATTTCCCTATTTTACCATATATTAACCACAGACTATCTGGGCAGCAGGAAGCTAGTCGGCCTGTCATTCGGCAAGACAATTGGAATTTTGACAGAAGATAGGTTGCTGGAGCTTGGCTATGACGGTGAACTCTTGGTAGACAAGCCCATCACAGGAATTTACTCAAAGATTCAACCCTTTGGCAACGGTTTTATGGTAAGTGGAGAAAAAGGCCTTAAGGTTTTTGAATTTGGGGAAGAGGTCTATGACCAAAGCTTGGAAGGGGCAAAGGCCTTGACAAATGGGAATATGATAGTAACAGTATCAGCCGACGGGGTAAGGTGGAATACGATGAGGTATAAGTTGGATTAGTAGGATAAAAATAGAGTCATTGCAAGGAGCCTGTAGGGGCGGTTATGTACTGTACCCAAAATCCGGAGAACAATCGGGTTTGTCTGCTTACCTTGGGATGACTTTTTTATTATAAGCTAATTTGAGAATGAGTAGAGAAACTAATAGCTTTTTTTGTACTTAGAAATTATTCTAATATTTTTTATATAAATGCCGATATAAGTTTAGAGGTTTCATATATGAAGAAAGGAGAGATTTGTATGAAATATATTAAGAAAGGAATGACTTTACTGCTGGTGGCAGTAATGCTGTTTGGATATGTACCGGTGGCGAGGGCGGCAGACCCTGTTTACGAGGTTAGCAATGCAATTTTTAAAATGTCAGACCCTAGTGTGATTACTTATGCAAACAGGGATACAATGAAAATAGCACCAGACACTGGTTATAATGCAGTTTTAGCTCTGTATAATAAACTTACAGTAGAAGAAAAAAACCAAGTCACTAATTCCGACAAGTTAAGAAAATGGATAGAGGCATATTACGATGTGGGAATTATTAACGGTTTAGATACAGACCTAGATTTATTATTTAACTTTGCAACTACTGAAATAGTAGGAAATGGAGGGAAAAGTGCAAAAGATATTTTTGATGAAAAAGTAGTGGAATACGATGAGTGGTACCGTGACTTCCAACAACTGAGTGCTGATGGAAAGAATAAAACAGAAGCTAAAACATTGCTTAACTCCTTTAATGCAAGAAGGGCAGAAATTAAACTTATAGAAGATGAGATAAAGGCATTTTTAACAAAATATACATCAGATCTTCCTAGTGGGAGCAAGGTTTATTATAAATTTGACAAGGATATCTTGCTGTCAGATAAGCAGATGGCAAGGGAATATATTGGAGAGTTTAGCCCAACACAAACTATTAATAAAAGTGCGATAAACATTCTAAAAGACCACTATATGGCATACAGTCCTGACCCAAATTTGATGGAAACACAAATCCAAACATTAGAATCAGCTACTACTTCTAGCACAAGTCCTTTTATTATTGCAGTTGAAACTCGCTTACAAAAAGACAAATATCTTCATGCTTCTAATCCTGATGGGCTTACTCATTATGAATATATTACTGATAGATATAATACAATGGTGAAGGATAAAATACTGGTTTCAATCTCACACCCAATAACTGGTCAACCAATGTGGGATACATCTGCGCCGGGGTATTCAACTTATGTACCTCCTTATAGAGAGGGCTACGAAAATAAATGGGAGGGCATATTTAAAGATTTAATAGATTTATATATAGCCATGGATTATAGGGCGATTAATGACCCTGATGTCCAATCGAGGAAGGCTGATTTGGATTTGGCTATGAGAGATTGTTTAATAGTCTTATACCCGAATAGGGTTACAGAGTATGAAGTTAACAAAAAAAATGAGTTAATAGGACTGATAGCAAATGTAGATAGAACAAATCCTGCAGAAATACAAGGGGTTTTAAACTCCTATCTAGCCCTAGATAATTTAGCAAAGGCATATGTTACTGAAGAATATATACAGATTAAGGAGATGGAGGCATCTGTTGACGGTTATGTTCAGGCTAATGATTTTATAACAAATACTGAAACTAACAGGTTGTGTTCTCCAACGATGAACATAAATAATGAAGATTTAATGTCAGAAAAAGATCCTATAATAAAAAGATTACAGGCTTGGAAGACTGACTTAAATTTTTCTGCAAAGGAAAAGGTAAAACCATGTAAGGATAAGCTATTAACATTACTGAATGAAATTAAGAGGCTAGAGAAAAATGTTTGGGAATACAGAAATACCCATGCTGAAATTTTGAATTATAATCCAAATGATTTAGTTTATGAATTCCACAGAGATAAGGTAAAGGCTGCGTTAGATGCCTATAATAGGACTGATGATAGGATAAAGGATGAAGGAGGGTTAGCTAACGAAAGAAATCTTGTAGATGAAAAGGTTAAACTTGATGCTTTAGTAGAAAAAATGTATGAACTGGAAGCAAAGAATTTTTTAAATAGCTATGAGATAACAAGGAAAACTCCTATGCCTGCGGAATGGGATTCATCAACCCAAGAAACTAAGGCAGTGGAGGCACTTAGTGCATTTAGTAGGTTGAGTAATGAAGTAAAAACTATAATAAGACAAGATACTTATGCAACGGAATTTAAAAGCAATCTAAACACTGTAATTACAAACTTATTAATTGATTCAAAGAAACTTGTATGGGATTCTACGAGATTAGTTGATTATGATGGACCTCAAACTCCACCTAATGTTGCTAATATTCCTGTAAAAGGTATGGAACAAATGGACAGGCTTAAGGTGGAGAGCGATGCAAAGACTGCTCTTTCCATAGTGTCCAAGGCTGAAAAGCTTTCAAAAAGTATAGAGAATAATATCTCGGGACTTACAATTACAGATAAAGCAAAAATAACAACATATAAAACAAAATTGACCAACTTATTAAGAGATTTAGGGGTTGAAGCTGCGGATCAGTTAGTGGCCAAGTCCGCAAGGGAGTTTGCAGAAAAACATAATAAAACCTTGGAAACTATTGATGATCCTACGAATTCACCTATGTGGTACCCTACTGATGACCCTAATGATAATAGACCTAAAGTGGACAATTGGAACTTGATAACGGAAGCCCTTAATGAATATAATAGTCCATCTTTTTCAAATGATATAAAAGATAGTCTTGCTGCAGGGATAAAATATAACAGACCGGATGGAACAGAGTGGAAAAAGGAGATTAATGAAACAAAATTAAAAGGTATTAAAGGAGAAATCAATGAGAAGATAGATTCTGAAAAAGAAGTTTTTGAAGCTGCTTTCAGTGGACTGCATGAGATTACTCCCTCGGTTCCTTATGGTAAGATAGAAGCTGTTGCACCGAAGATTGCCGCAATTACAGCTTTGAATGATAAAGCGGAAAATTATATTGACGAACTGAAGTCAAGGATTGGGGCAAACTATACAAAGTTTGAACTTTTCAGGGATGATGCCAATAAGTACCTGTTAAAACTTGTAGAACTTGAAAAGAAAATTGAGGACAATGGCATTAAATCTTCAAGCTTTATTGTTTTGGATAATCTAGACCTATTGATGAACTTGAAGAGGACCTATGGAGACCTTAGTAATGTAAAGGACGAAAAAATGAAACCTAGGGTGGATGATGCCTTGGGAACATTAGATTCTGTAATGAGTGGTGTACCGGAAGCTATAAGGAGACTGCTGGATGCCTTTGAAAGGGATAATGCTGACCTCTTGAGCGGAAGGAAAGAAGTCGTAGCTATTAAGAACTGGAAAAGGGCAGACGATGCTAAAAAAGAAATAGATAAGATTATAGGTTACCTGAACAATTTAGAAAATGAAGAATTCTTAAAAAACAGAGGAAATACTATTAAGGGAAAAATAGATAACCTTTTGACAGCCATAGAAAAGCTTGTGGATGATGAGGCTAGGGCTTTTTTGAACAAGCATTCTGAAATCATAAATACTGAGCTTAGAAAACTTCCGGAAGATATAGACCCGCTTGAGAGAAAGGAAATATATGAAGAATACCTGCAAATGGTCTTGGATGGAATAGAAGATGAGGATGCTATTTGGGACAGGAATGAAGAAAAGATATTGGAAAGGGCCGCAATAATTAATAGCAAGTATTCTGATACACTGTTCAGTAGTTTGAAAACAAAGTTAGAAAATTGGATTGAGGGTAATGAGGACTACGAGGGAGCCTTAGTTCCACCGGAGATAGAGGGGGCAGAACTCTTTATACCGACAAAGAACAGGGAACATAACCGCTATGAGTGGACAATCAGGTTTAATCAAGAGTTAAATGGAAGTACAATTTCAAATGTCTTGGTCTATGATTCAGAAGACTGGTCAATCCACAATACCAGCACAAGGCTTACTAGTGACGGCAAGGGGATAATAATAAGACCAAACCAAGCATACAAGTCGGACATTAAGTATTATATTTTAATACCGAAGACAGTCCTTTCAACAGAAGGAAAGGGAATAGTAAGACCTTTAAAGATGATATTCAGGGCATACTAAAAGATATAAAAAGAGCATATCACTGTGATATGCTCTTTTTATATCTTTTAGTTTTATTTACCCAATGCCTTATAGTCAAAGGCTACTAATTTCTTTATGCCACCGATGTCCTCAAAGATATAGAAGATAATCCAATTTTTATCAGTTGCACTTTCGTGGCTTATGGTATCGCCTACAGGGAGTGTTGCTCCTGTCCACTCTGCAAGGTCATATTCATATGCCTTTTCTAACAACGGCTCATCTTCTGAAAGTTTATATCCGATATACTCCTTTCTAACTTCTGTTCCAAAACGACTTATTGTTGGAACTACAAACCCATATAAACTATCCTCTAACTTGTCATCTAATGTAAGGTCATCGTAGTCAAGGCCTGCATCCGATGCTCTTGCACCTTCAAAGTCGGATAATTTATCTTCCATTTTTGCAGATACATTACCGGCTCCATCTACAGCATACAGGACATAATTCCCAAATTCACTTGTATTGTCAAACCAGTCTGTTTTAGCCAATTCACCATCTATTTCAACCTTATCCTTTTTCAAAGTGAAATTTAAAACATGTTTTGCCGGGTCTTGAAGTTCTTCAGCCGTAGGGTTGTTCTGGTCAGCAAAGACCGTATCAGATTTTACCACATACAGGTTAACATCTTTGTCTGTAGTATATTTAATAAAGTATTTAGAAACATTGAAATCTGTTACATTCCTTAACATCAATGATGACACATTTACAGTAGGAGGATTTCCGTCTGCAATGTAAAAGTCAACATCGCTGAAGTTATTTCCTTCGGTTACTGCAACTACATAATATTTCTTGTCAATATTTTCTCTCCACCCAGTACCGCCTAGTTCAACATATCCATCCCGTTTTACATCTTTCCATAAGCTTCCACCGGCACTATCGAGCTGGGTTTTCTTAGCAATATCGGTGGCCGCATTGTTATAACTAGCGTACTGACCTTCATCTAACAAGTAGAGGTCAGCCTTTCTTGAAAGTGAAACATATATTTTTACTTCATCCGGATTTGTGGTTGGATGCTTAAAGACATCCTTTTCTACAAAGGCTCCGGAGGACATATATCCAACTGTCATTTCAGACTCGTATCCATTTATTACATCTAGGTAAAAGCCTTCTACAGGGAACCATAGGTTTTTATATTCCAAGACTACAAAATATTGTCCCAGTTCATATTCTTCTATATCAAAGCTTGCAGTAGAACCGCTAATTGTAGCAACAAGCCCTCCGCTTGTATTGAAACCGTTGGCATCTGTCAAGAAGGCGGTTTCAAATTCCGAATAAGATAGTTCATTTAATCCATACCTTAACTCAGCAGCTTTTTTAACAGTATTTTTAATTGTGTTTTCTGTTGCATCATCTTTGAATTTATATAAGTGTACCCTTCCCTCATTGGCGTTGGCTGTTGTTACTGTCATAGCAACATTGTTTTTAACAGTAGCTTTTTCTATAGTTAATCCTGAATAGTCTTTTTTTGAATCAACATCCTTTCCGGCTACTTTTGTTATTTTTGGCAATTCATATGCTACCACATTTATTGTACTTTCATTAATAGCTGATTTAGCATCGTTAAATCCCTTATCTACAGCATGCGCTGTCAAAGTAACATTTCCGACCGCTCCCTTGAATAGGGAGTTCAATTCAGTAGATGTGATGACACGAGAAAGTTTTCCCGGACCCGGGTCAAATTTTTTACCTATAAGGTCTGAATCTACCACTTGGACAAGGTCATCTTGCTTGAAACTTATTTCATTTCCATCGTTGGATATGGCAATATCAATTTCACTGCTGGCTCTTGGTTTTGGAACTTCGTTAAAGACAATGATGTTGAAGTCTTTTCTAAATTCAAAATCAGGCATCTTAGGTTTTGTCAAGTCTACAAAATTAACTAATGCAACCTTTGTTTCTGATTGAGGTACGCTTTTTAAAATTGGTCGTATCTCCAGCTTATACATACCTGATGCTATGTTTTCCGACTTTAACAAGTCTTCAAAGTCAGTCCTGTTGTTATAATAGACAACTCCCTCCATTTTGTTGATGTTTGAATAATCTTCTTTATGAATCGTGAGTGTTGAAAAATATTCTTCATCTCTCTTTAAAGAAACTTTAAAGCCCTCCAAGTCGTTATCAAATGTGTCGCCGGTCCATGGATACTTGAAGTCAAAACTTAAGTCTTCTTCGTGAACGGTAATGGAAGCACTTGAAAACATCTTGTCTTGAGGGTTTACATACTTCTTAGAGTTAAACCTTTGGACAGCCTCCATTATGCTGGATACTAATTTCATTTCGTTATCACTAAAGTCTCCATTAGACACATGGTAGTTCTTCAAGCTTTCAATTGTGTTTAATGCCGTTTGAAATTCTGTTTTCGCCCCTACTTCATAGAGTCCAACCTTAAATGTTGCAGACTCTATAGCATCAGTTAAGGTTTTTTTAGCAGAAGTAATGGATGTTTGGTAGTTAGGCAAGAAGGACCTCTTGTACTTCAACCTTACAATTTCTCCATTCGCCCCTCTTAAACCGGGGTCCACAACCACTGAATAGTTGTATCCCGGCAACAAGTCCTCCATTAAAGTTACCATTAGCTTTTTACCTGAAGCTGTTCTTGAAACATTCATATTGCTACCATCAGAATCTCTTTCGATTCTAACAAATTGCAAGTTGCCGGCGGATGTATCAATATCTGAAGAGAATTCTATTGTAAAGGTACGCCCGTTTGGGACTAATAGTGTTGATTCATTAGGCAATTTTCCCATTTCTGCAAATGATACAGATGAAATTATTAAAAGTGCCGCAAGGACTAATAATATTTTTCTCATTTTACCCCTCCTATCTTGTATATTTAAACATTTTTGCTGTATGTTCAGTTACTTCGCCGGACCTATACCTATCATTAAACAATACTAGGTAATAAATCCCGTTTTCCGGCTCTGCCTTGAATGATAAGTTAATTCCCACACTTCCTGAGTCAACTCCGCTGCAAGGGTTGGAATAAAGCTTTCCTTTACTTCTCAAGTCAATTATAAAGTCTTCCTTAGGATTGTTTAAGAAGTTGAAATAGTCATATTCAGACAGTACATATGCCCTGTACTCATACTTGATACCTGTTCCGTTGAAATCAATTCCGTACTTGCTTATTGAGTTAATATTCAGTCCAAAGTTATTTGTATAGATATTAAATATTACTTTCTCCAGTGGGTAGTATAGGTTATTATTGTCTTTTGCAACTAATATATACTCTCCATCTTCCAAGCTGTTTGTATTTATTATTCTAAGGGTTTTTCCGTCATATGCTTTTTCGAATGTAGTTAATGGTTGAACTTTTTCAAAGAGAAGCTTTCCGTTACTACTATTGTTAACTCTATCCAAGAATGAAGTGTAGAATCCATAATTTCCTTCTGTAGAGCCTTCGAATTTCTTTGTAGCATACCTAGTATCCCTAATGAAGTCCGGAATATAATAAAGAGGGACAAACTGTGGAGTTGATTCTTTTAGCTTAATGAAAACTAAGTCTTTACAGTCTGTTTCTATGGCAAGTTCTTCGCCTTTTTGAGCAGGTATTGTTTCAAAGTCCTGTGGTTTACTTGGGTCGTTTTGAGTAAACACGATATATTTTTGCTGGCTAGTAAGGTTATAGGCTGCTGTGATTTTTGGCAAGTCCTTGGTAACAAAGTTTATACTTATAGGACTTTCCGAAATAAATAAAAGGTTTCCATTGACCCCATAACCTCTAACATTTAAAGTTATAGCTCTGCCTTTATTTTCCTCCAGCAAGTTCATTATCCCATCGTATCTAGACAGTGATAGGAATTTTTTATTGTAGTTGGTGTAGTATCTCATCGTATAGTCATTTGCCGTGGTGTTGTTTTTTTCCAATTCAGTTACGTTAAAAGAAAATTTTCTAATTTCTCCACCGATTGAAAATGCTAATTCATATCTTGTTATATTAGGGTTATTATCTAATTCTAATAGGTTAAACCATGGCAAGAACCTTGCAAGGCTTTCAGGTGTATCGACTCCATAAAATATTTCAAATTCAGTAGCATCGGAATATTCGGTTGCACTATCTGAAAGACTATGGAAAGAAGGCTTTATCTTTACAGTATATGTTCCGGATTTAAGCCCTAACAAGGAGCTTGTAATATCAATATTTTCGTACAGATAATAGTAGGTGTGGTCTGTTTGTGGAACTCCTATATTATCTTCAAAAGGACCGTTTGTTCTCATGTATTCGGGAACAAAGGCACTTGTTTCAAAAATTCCATCGTCGTTATAAACTGCAAGCAAGAAACCCTTTAAGTCAGAAATAATTCTCTCTTGAGAACTTTTCAAGAAATTATATCTGAAACTAATATTTGTCGGGTTTTGATTAGCGGAAATAATGTTTACAACTCCCAAATTGTAAGATGACTTGCCTACAATGAAACGGTCGATAGCATCGCCCAACTCCCTAGAAAGGTTATACTTTTCCAAGTTGACATCAATGTTTGCACTTTCTGTTGGAAGTCTTAACATCCTCGCATATACAGAGTCGAGAACCTCTTTGAATTGCGCCTTGGCTCCATAGTAAAAGTCTCCATGACCTGTTCCTTCAACTGCTGTTTCGTATAGTTCTCTTGAATACTTTACAGTAGATTCAGGTGAGCTGATGAACCATTGGTCGTAATCCTCTTTAAGGACACTCGTTCCGGAATACACCCTGTTCTTGTGTAAGGTTATCCTATAAGCTCTACCATATTCATACGGAGTAAGAGGAACTATCTTAATTGAATTCAAGTCACTTCCTCTTTCAATACTCACATTAACCATATTGCCTATGGCATCGGAAACAGTTACAGAATCCTTCTCGAAAGTTTCGGGTGAAACCGCCATGTTAAATTTAACATTCCATTCATAACTTGAATCATCTGCAAATTTAATTTCCCCTGAACTTGCATGAGTTTCAAAAGATATGAACATTAAAAACAACACTAATAAAATTATTTTCAACCTTCGCATATATCTCCCTCCCCATTAGTATTATACAACAGTATTGAGTATTAAACAAGGGGTTTTTAACATGGCTCGAGGGACTTGGTAGAAGAAGATATGTGTTTGATGTGATTAAATTCTATTAAAATAATGTTCTTTTGATTGAGAAACAACTTAGACTTTTATAAAAATTAACATTATTGTAATATAAAAGGAGTAAAATATGGTATAATAGTCTAAAATATGCTTAACTGGAGGTAATTATGAAAAGAAGACTTACTACACTTTTATTGGCGGTCTTGATGTTAATGAGTTCTTTTTCGACGGTATTTGCCGCAGTCCCATTAGTGGTGAGAACCGGAAATGAACTAAACGAAGTGGACTTTTTGGCTTCAACTACTCCCATAAAGAATGAGTCGAATGTGACATTGAACCCTGTGGTTCGTATAAAGTTTAAACCGAACTACATAATAAATGATAACAAACTCGATGTAAATGGAAAGGTGCCGGAAGATGTTGTGTTCGATGACTTTGTAGATAATGCAACACTAAACGGTACAGTGATTCGAGATTATTTTGATGTTCAAAATTTGGAAAAGGCTGTTTCTGTTACGCCGGGCTCAAATGAAATAACAATAGATTTTAGAAGGGCGAAGAGCCCTCTCACTCCAAACACTTCTTATACTTTAAACATCAAGAGGAGGCATTTGAATTTGAAAGACTTGAGTGTAAGGGCGGACATATTAAATTACTACTCTGCTTCAAATGTTACAAACAAGTCACCTTTTAATTTGAACTTCACTACAGGCTCAAAGCTGTTCAATGATGCAGGGATAAAAGTATTTAAGGACGGCATAAGACTTTATGCAGGGGACAAGGGAGTGGCTCCTGAACTTAAAGAGTTAAAGATTGTGCCTGCAGATGGTTTTTTTGTGGCACCTGATGCTAAAGCTGAAGACATTTCTCTCCTCTATAACGATTTTGACCAAACTAATGAAGTAGAGGTAAAGTTGCAAAAAGCAGGAAACTCAACTATAGAGAATGAAATTATATTGAGCTTGGATGGTAAGGCTGCAAATGAACATATAGCCCCTCAATCCTTAAGAGAATTAAGGCACTATCACATTAGAATCCCTAGTGGTTTCTTTATAGATGATAAAGGGAACAGGTCTTCTGAAATAAAGCATAACTTTACAACTTCGTCATATGAAGTGTCGGACAGGGATAAAAATGCAGGTAAGATTACTGATATATTAATACCGGACAGGATTATTAAGGAAAAGTTAATTGACTTTGATAAAAATGTTATATATGCAGTGTTTTTAGATAATATTTCCATATCTCAAGAAGCGGTCCTTAGACCTGATGACTTCTTCAATATTTACGAGAGAAAGCTTGGCACAACGACTTGGGATAAGATTCCGAATTCAGACTTAATGTATGCTCCTCTTTCGGGAATAAGAAGTAACCGCTTAGAAATTCGCTATATAATGGGCAGCTTAAAAGACACTTCTGAATACAGGGTGGAGCTTAAGCCAAGAGCAGTATATCTCACAAGGAGCAACGATTTCGAGAAATACTATTCGGGCAAGAAGATATACAATGGATATGTTGATTTTACAGTAAGCAATTCAAACTACATTGAAAAGGTAGGGGTATACACAGGTGGAGAGGGGAAAATACCGGTTGATGGTAAGCCTATCTTCCCTACGGGTGACTGGCCGAGGATAGATTATTCTGACAAAAACCATGTAAAAATAAACTTTAAGGAAACGGCAACAGGTGACAAACCACTCAATAATTTTCCGCTAAATCCATTTATCAAGATAACTTTCAAATATGATACGGAAATTGCAAATAAGTCTAAGATAAAAATTACTTCTGATGCGGAAACATTTTCGATGGATGTTAATTCAGTGTCTGCAAATGGAAAAGAACTTTATATTGACTTGGGAAACCTTTATAGAAATGGTGTAAACCTTTTAAGATACGATACAGCTTATAGGGTCACTATAGAAGAAGGTGCCCTTACTCATAAGTCGATAGATAGAAAGTTTGTCGATGGTGCTTGGCAGGAAACTAAGCACCAAACTTCAAATCCAAAGATTACTATAGACTTTATAACCGGTAGAGAGGTTACTGACCATAGTATGCTTTTGACCTCAAACCCTTATGCAAAACCTATAGAAAGTCCGGAAAGTGAGGAAGCTTGGAAAACAAGGGCGATGCTTTCTGTCGGGGCAATGGATGATATAAGGAAAATATGTCCATGTTCAGGAGAGCAATTAACCAAGCTAAAAAAAGATGGCAAGATATATGTAGTATTTCATGATAATGATAATAATATTTTAGAGGTACATTTAAGACCGGGCTATGAAAAAAAACAACTTATTAATGACTTTAAGCTATACCAAATTCCAAAGGCGATTTGGAAGGAACAAAATGACCACGGACTGCTGGAAGACATAAAATATGAGTTTGACAAGGACAGGAAGCCGACTAATGCAGGTGAAGAAGTTTTAATAAAGAGTGTAAGAATAACACCGGATAAAAAATCAATAGAAATTACTCCAAAGTATCCGCTGTTGGAGTTAAACCAATACAGGATATCTTTTTCAAGGAATGATGTAATAGCAATAGGTGGCTTTAGGACATTGAAAGAATCAATTAATGAAAAGATATGGACTGCACCTAACAGCAATGTTAGTGCACTCGAAATAGTAAGGGCAGATGATGCAAATGTTGATATTCCTAGAGATGATTATTTGGCAACAGAGATTATAGATGCAAAATTCTTGGCATCTGATAAGGCAAGGAACTTTGTAATACAAGGCTCTGCCACTTATTCACCACAAAAGCCAATCAGAATACCTTTCAAAAATGACATAGTATTTAACCCTTGCTATGATATGTGCTGTGAAAATCCTAAAGAGCCAATATACTTGGAATATGGTTATTATACGGATAAAAGAGGTGATAGCACACCTACTGACGGTGGTATGAACTTTGTGAAGTTGGGGTCTATACCAATCACCAAATACGAAATAGAAAATAGGAATTTAAAGGCTGCCGATACGGATGCAGACATTCCTAAAGACAGGGAAAAGCGTTCAACTTTATTAATATATCCCGGACAGGCTTTAAAATCAGGTCATGATTATCGCTTGGTGATTGACTTATGCGATAATAATACAAGCCCGATTGTGTCCAGAGGGAATGTTGGTATAGGAAATAAAGCTTGGAACTTGTATTTCACTGTAGAAGGCGAACAGACTAAAGACCAAGCAATATATAAGTTTGACTGGGCAGGGAAGAATCTTTATTCTATTTCGGATATAAAAGATATTTTAAGGGGGGTAGAAGCCGGCAAGGATGGTGAGTATTATCCTCTACCTAAATTTAAAATATATGGCTATAACTTCAACGAAAATATCTCTTCCTTGACATTTAGAGGACAGGACGGGAAGACATTTGTAATTGACAATTCTAGGACTATAAAGGTAAAGGATAGTAGTGGCAACAAGATAGATACAAAGCCTTTGATTTTTGATAATGTTTCGATGATTGAGGGTTACATTCCTCTTGACATATTGAGGAAGATGGTTGAAGAAAAGGGGGCATGTTTCTCCAGAGATACCTTTGAGGGCTTATATTCTTTAGAGTTAAGATTTGTTAATGGGAGTGTGGCAAAATCTTTAGATACTATAAAGGGAGGAGTAGATGAATCAGAGCTTGCCATTGTAGACAGACCTTATATATATAAGAGTTTTCCTGAGAATGGTGCTAAATATATAGATGCAGACAGCTTGAAATCGGGTAATACTACAAGTTTCCAAAACCAAGAGGACAGGTCGAATTTAAGAAATGAACTCAGGGACTTGGCTGATGAAATTGGTGCTGATAGTAGCATCAAGGATATTTTTGATAAGATTTCCGAATCAAACCAAAATATAGACAGGCTTAAGAGTATTTTCAGTGGAGCTTATATTATTGAAAGGGAGGCACAAGTAAGGGCAGAGATTGAGAAACTCTTTGAATGGGAGTCGGATGAAGTCAGAAAAGACTATACCGACAAGTTGCTGAACTTCTATAGGAGTTCTAAAATAAGGGAAAGAAATGAAAATCAGAGGACATATTTTGACAAGTTCTTTAAAGCCTTGGACAAATTCAAAACCATAAATGGTGGCGGTGTTTTAACTCAAGGTCTTGACAAGGAGCCTGCCGACCTGTTGAAAGACAAGTACTATATACAGGTCCAGTATAAGGACTTCCTCAAGAGTCTTGCCCTTTACCCAACAGCTATCACAGGTATAACCATGTATGAAGAGATTGGACAGGGCCAGGCAGGCAAGGAAAACTATATAGATACAGCCGGGAAGATATATTTAACTGAAAAGGACGGGGTGAAAACATTCTGGATTCCTTTGACAAAAAGACCGGAAGAGAACAAGGAGTTTCTTGTAACGATTTTGGAAAATGCCTTTGTGGAATATAGGCTTACAG
>JAAYNG010000131.1 GCA_012520935.1 Tissierellia bacterium
CTTAACAATAGGTATATTTTACCAACTTAAAGCCCTATAGTCAAGAAGGTTGAGCATTAATCTTTTTTCAGTTAATTACCAGCGGTTCTCCCAACATTATCCTATTATCTACGCTATCAAATTCATTATAGTAAAAAAATTGCAGTTTAATTTCCTTAGAATTTATTAATTCGTCATAGGTCAGGTTATTGTAGGAGTCGGAATACATATGGTATTCATAGGAATTCTTTGCCTCATTTAAAGATATAGATCCACTTCTAAAGCTTAAATATCCTTTGCTTTCTGCAAATAATTCCATTCCTATGGAGTGGAGTTCAATCTCTGAACTAGGGAAGATACGATACAAATTAGGTACAGTATAGAAAACCTGTGATTGGTATGGATTTAAAATTAGCTTATGGACTTCAATAGGCCCCATCTCAGTATCGACTGTTTTCTTAACTTCGATTTCTTTTGCCTCTCCGTTTAGCTCTTCTTTTTCACCTGTAAATTCAAAGCTGGCAGTACTATATTCTATTATTTCATCTCTATCGATACCACGAAGTCCTAAAACCTGTATTTTTACATCGTTACTTTCTTGTAATTCAATGGTATCTCTAAACTCAAAAGTCTCTCTGGAATAGTAAAGACCATTTTCAAGAGGGCGACCACCAGAACCTCTACCCTTTATAGCTACATTTTTTCCATTGACAAATAAGTTTATTGAATTAATCATTATACTATCCTTATTGGAATTTGGACGCTCAATCAAATAATCAAAGCTAATGGAGTTTTCGTCAAGTAGGAGTTCGGAAATTTTTATTTGATAGTCCCCAATTTCTGCTGTTTGATTAACAGGATAAGAAGCTCCGGGATATTCAAAACCCCATTTCTGGCTCATGGAATAGGTAAAAGAATCTAGGCTCATGGCAATCCTAGCCCTTACACTATTATCTGTGAAAGTAATAAAAATTAGGGCTGCTGCAATGGCAAGGAAGGCATACTTTCTAAAAGGACTTGTGGTCTTCTTTATGGACCTAGTAAAATTTTTCTTAAGTCTTTTCTTTTCTATTTCAGAGATAGGAACTTCTTCATAGTCATCAAGGTCAAAGTCTACATAATTTAACATTTCATAAATATTATTACCTTCCATCTTCTTCACTCCTTTTCTTCTGCATTTTCTTTCTTCCCCTTCGGTCTTCTTTCATAGGAGTACCTCCCCTCATACTTATATACACTTAATAAGTATTATTTTGGACATTTTTAAGAAAAGTCTATTTTATTAGTATACTTTACTTAAGTTTGGGTATCAAGTATATATAATATTTAAGAAAGAGGAGGATATCATGGCTTATACTAAAGAGAAAGTATATGAATTGCTTGCAGAGAAGGGGATAAGATATGATGTAAAGGAACATGAACCGGTACTTACAATGGAGGACATGGAAAAACTTGGACTCTTAGAAAAGGGTACTGTTTGTAAAAACTTGTTTTTAAGGGATGCAAAGGGTAAAAAACACTTCCTGGTAACTGTGCCGGATGCAAAACAGGTTGACTTGAAGTCTTTAGGAGAAAAGCTAGGAACAAGGTTAAGCTTTGCTTCTGCTGAAAGGTTACAAAAATATTTAGGAATTGAAACCGGTTGTGTTTCTCCGCTGGCTTCACTAAATGACACAGACAAGGCAGTAACCATAGTTCTTGATAGGGACCTATCTGGCGACCCTGCAATAGGAGTCCACCCTAATGACAACACAGCTACGATTTGGCTATCATTTGATGATTTGAAGAGCATAATTGAATCTGACGGCAGAAAGATAAGACTGATTACTGTTTAATTTGGAATACAAGAATGGGCTAACCCATAAGCTCGAAAATAGTTAATTTTTATATTCAGAAGTAGGCTAAGGTCGAAATTACTTTTGAGGACCATCACTTGGCTTAGCAGCCGTGCCCCTGTCCGAAAAAGTTTTTCGACCGAGTTTTTTATATGTCTTACATTTTACACAGGTATGATGGATGGCGGTCTGGATAAGAAAGACAGCTATGAAATATTGAAGGAGATTAACAGTGCAGTTTTGGACTTTGTAGAATGATTTTATTTTTAGAGCTATAGTTTTTATTTGTATGGGAGGCAGGCAACCTCCCTACTTTTATCTTAATACTTTTTCCAGTTCATCTTGTACTTGTTATATTTTTTGATTATTTAATCAAGGAATAAGCCAAGACAATGGCTAAAAGACTAATAGTCAGACTAAGAATTATATAAATAATGGAAGTGATAAAGTTGCCGGATTGGAGTAAATTGAATGATTCCAAAGAAAAAGTTGAAAAGGTAGTAAAGCCACCACATAGACCTGTCTTTAAAAACAATTCTAGGTTTTTGTTGAAACCAGTATTTTTCAAGGCAGTTGCTGAAATCAGACCTATTACAAATGCACCAATTACATTTATTATAAAGGTATTAAGGGGAAATCCGTTCTCCATCTTCATCGGTATTAATCCTATTAGGTAGCGGCCAACCGCCCCGATGGACCCACCAATAGCCACAGCAATAATTTTATCCATAGATGCCTCCTTTATTTATCGTTCGTAGTATCTCCGTTCCCGCTAATAGGGATTGGACTTCCTAAGATTTTAGCCTTTGGCTTGAAAAGGCATAAAAAGAAATCTTTATTTCTTGCCAGAACTTCCCTAAAGTCTCGAGCAACTTGTCCGGAATAATCGTTAGGCTTTGCACTTATTCCATAGGCATTTAAACCAAGGGCTCTTGCAATATAAAGAGCTCTTGGAAGATGGTATTCCTGGCTTACTATTATTATTTTTTTTGCTTGGAAGATTTCTTTTGCCCTATAAACACTGTCATAGGTTGAAATTCCTGCATGGTCCATGAAAACATCTTGAGAGGGAATACCCCTTTCTACTGCATATGCCTTCATTATATTTACTTCATCATAGTCTTTTTTCCTATGGTCACCACTCATTAGGATTTTCCTAGATACTTTACCCTTGTATAATTCTATTCCTTTTATTAATCGGTCCTCCAACATGGGACTAGGCCTATCTCCCCAGACTCCTGCACCTAAAATTAGCATACAGTCTATATCCTTTATGTCTGATAACCGGTCTTCATCAAAAACTTGACTTTTAGTTGAAGATTTTACATATGAATTAATAACAAAAACTAATATCATCATAACTATGAGGAAGAGTAAAAGGTATATTATTTTTAATTTAATATTATTCATATCTTCCACCTACATTTTTTAAAATAACCTAATATATACTCTTAAAGTATAGCATATAGTATCTGGGATAGAAATGGAATATAAATTTTTATAATAAGTATTTATAAACTTGAAATTGTTCGCTACCGTGTAAATTTTTTGTTATTTTTAAGACTTTTGCTAAAGAATAGAAAACCCTTGAAATGTATAAATTTCAAGGGTTTATTCAAAGCTACCGAAGGGAGTCGAACCCCCGACCTGGAGTTTACGAAACACCTGCTCTGCCAACTGAGCCACGGTAGCATTTTATTAATCTAGTTCTTCAGATAGCTTTTCAGCTTCTGTATGTGTTTGAAGGGCTGTAATCATCTCGTCCAAGTCCCCGTCCATAAAGGCTTGTAGTTTATAAAGGGTCAAGTTGATCCTATGGTCAGAAACCCTCCCTTGAGGGAAGTTATAGGTCCTGATCCTTTCAGAACGGTCTCCTGACCCAACCATTCCCCTTCTTTGTGAAGCAATCTCATCCTGTTGGGCCCTTAGTGTTTCATCATAAAGTTTAGCCCTCAAAACCTTCATTGCCTTATCCTTATTTTTTAGCTGACTTCTCTCGTCCTGGCAGGTTACAACAATGCCTGTAGGTAAATGGGTTATACGGACTGCAGAGTCAGTTGTATTAACATGTTGCCCACCAGCCCCTGTTGCCCTACAAGTTATTATTTCTAGGTCCTTATCATCTATCTGGATGTCTATGTCATCTGCCTCTGGCATTACAGCCACAGTTGCAGCGGATGTATGAATTCTTCCCGAAGCCTCTGTTTCCGGTACCCTTTGTACCCTGTGGACTCCGGATTCAAATTTAAGCTTGCTATAGGCACCTCGACCCTTTATCATCATTACAACTTCTTTAACTCCACCAATACCTATTTCATTAATGTCAGTGATTTCAGTCTGCCACCTATTTCTTTCAGCATAACGGGAATACATCCTAAATAAGTCGCCGGCAAAGAGGGCAGCCTCGTCACCACCTGTTCCACCTCTGATTTCCATTATGACATTCTTATCATCGTTGGGGTCTTTAGGAATTAGCATCTTTTTAAGTTCTAATTCTGTTTCCTCAACAGTTTCTTCAAGGACCTTAACCTCTTCCTTTACTAGGTCTCTCATGTCATCATCAAGTTTTTCGTAGAGCATTTCCTTGGAATCTTCCAACTCAGAGAGGGACTTTTTGTATTCTTGGTATTTTTGAATTAAGGGTTCAATTTCCCCATGTTCAATTAAGAGTTGCTGCCAAGCCTCCCTGTCCTCCATAACTTCAGGGTCAATAATTTTTTCCCCTAGTTCTTTAAATTTTTCTTCTACTACATTTAGTTTCTCTATAATATTACTCATTTTACACCCCTAATATATTAAAATACCAAAAACTGCTGCTATCCCTATTATCAATATTGGATTAAGCTTGAACTTTTGAAGTAAAAACATGAATAGGCCAAGTAATGCAACTGTATATATATCTGTTATTCCTGCCATACCTACTGATACTGTAGCAGAGAGCAAGAGTCCAACAACCACAGGCCTAATTCCCTTAAAGGCCCAGACAACATACTTATTGTCTGAGAAGTTTTTCATGAACTTGGCTATTAGTGTAATTATTATTACCGATGGCAGGACAACCCCAAAGGTTGCTACGGTTGCTCCTAAAAATCCTCCCTGTTGAAAGCCAAAAAAGGTAGCTGAATTTATTGCCACGGGTCCGGGAGTCATCTCCACAACTGCCAAGATGTCTACAAATTCTTCTGCGGTAACCCAAGCGTAGTCGTTGACTACGGCATCCCTAATAAGAGGAATCATGGCATAGCCACCACCAAAGGTAAAGGCTCCAATTTTGAAAAAAGTTAAGAATAGTGTTAAATATATCATTTGCCCTTCTCCTTATAAGCATTGACGGTAATTGCAAGCAGGGCGAAACCGGCTATAATGAGGACCGCCTCAGCTTTAAAATAGAGTATTAAGAAGGCGGAAAAAATAGCTATACTCACAATTAAGGGATTCAGTTTTGACTTTCTTAATATATTGATAAAGGCAGAAGCAATCAGGGCAACTACAGCCACCCTTATTCCTTTTAAGGCAGATATTACTGTAGTGTTATTTCTAAATTCCCAAAAGAATGAAATAAAAAGTATGATTGCGAGAAAGGATGGAAGGACAACACCCAAAGTAGCTGATACTACACCCTTCATCCCATTCAGCTTATATCCTACATAGGTTGCTGTATTAACTGCAACCGGTCCCGGTGTTGACTCTGCAATTGCCAGTATATCAATAAACTCCTCTTCAGTCAGCCATTTTTTTATTTCTACAACATCCCTTTCTATGAAGGGAAGCATGGCGTATCCTCCGCCTATTGTAAAGGCACCTATTTTAAAAAAAGTTAAAAATAAATCAAGTAACATTTATCCTCCTAAGCAAAACTATCCTGTCATTGTTTGAATAATCTTTTAAAAGTTCACCCTTAAAACCCTTTGACCTTCCTATATCTAATACATCTTGACCTTGGTCATATCCAATTTCAAAGGCGATTATTCCATCATCTTCTAGGAAATTTTTCCCTTCTTCAATTATTTTCCTATAAAAATAAAGTCCGTCTTCTCCACCGTCTAAGGCTATAGTTGGCTCATAGTCACGAACTCTTCTATCCAACTTGGAGATTACAGATTTTTTAATGTAGGGTGGGTTGGATACAATGATATTGTACTTTCCTTCAATCTTATCAAATAGGTCGCTCTTTATAATGTTAACATCCAATTTTAAATTATCCATGTTTCTTTTAGCACACAAAAGGGCCGAATCGGATATATCCGCCATGCAAATGGCTAAATTATCCCTTTCGGCTTTCAAAGTTAAACCTATTATTCCGGAGCCGGTGCATAGGTCAAGGATTTGAGCCTTGTCCCTTGCCAACTTCAATACAGATTCAACAAGGAGTTCAGTTTCAGGTCTTGGTATCAGGACACCTTCGCCAACAAAAAAAGACCTTCCATAAAACTCAACCTGTTCAAAGATATATTGGAGTGGCTCACCCTCTTTAGCTCTATGGAGGGCATTTTCTGCCCTCTCTATAATCTCCTCCGGGATATTCTCCATTCGCCTGAGAAACAAGTCCCCCCTGCTGATTCCAAGCAGTTGGATTAAAATTTTCTCAGCCTCTTCCTTATACTCTTTCGAGTCCTCAATGAATTCCCCGACTTTCACTAGATTTGGTATTTCTTCTTGAATTTTTCTACCCTACCGCCTCTTTCAGTAAACTTTTGCTTACCTGTATAGAAAGGATGGCATTCAGAGCAAATCTCTACCTTTAAAGTATCTTTTACTGAACCTGTAGTAAAAGTGTTCCCACAAGCACATGTTACTGTTGCTTCCTTATATTCCGGTTGTATCTCTTTATTCATTTCTTTCACCTCGCTTATAACTTAATTAGTATAGCATAGGAGAAATTTATTTTCAAGTATTTTTTGTAAATGCCCCAGCAAAGACTAAATAATTTCTTAAACTTATTGACATTTAGCCTATATAGTGTATAATAAAGCGATAAAGTACTAAAGAGATTTTAAGATTAGGAGGCAGTTATGAAATATATAAAGAAGCCCACTGGGAGATTAAAGGAAAAGAAAGATGACATAATTAAGTCGGTGGAAAAGATAATTGATGATGTGAGGATAAATGGCGATAAGGCTATTAAAAAATATTCTGAGACTTTTGACAAGAGCAAGAGAGGTGTATTTAAAGTTTCAAGAGAAGAGATTGATGAAGCCTATAAGCTAGTAGGGACAGATTTAATCGAAGACATTGAATTTGCCTTGAAAAATATAAAAAAGTTTGCAAATTTACAAAAAGACCATTTGACAAGTTTAGACCCTGTTGAAATTTCTCCAGGTGTTTATGCAGGTCATAGGGTCATACCTGTGGACTCTTGCTTGGCCTATGTTCCGGGCGGGACCTATCCTCTCTTTTCAACGGCCTTGATGTTAATTACACCGGCAAAAATTGCTGGGGTGGGAAGGGTAGTTGCAGCCTCGCCTGTCATGAAGGGGACAGGGTCAATCAATCCTCAAACACTTGTTGCCATGGACCTAGCTGGTGCAGATGAGATATACGCCATAGGTGGTGCCCAAGCCATTGCAGGATTTTCCTATGGTACAGAAAGTTTAGAGAGGGTGGACATGGTCGTTGGACCAGGTAATGCCTATGTGGCTGAGGCTAAACGACAATGTTTCGGTGAGGTTGGAATAGACTTTATTGCAGGACCTTCTGAAGTCATGGTCATTGCAGACGAAACAGGTCATGCAGAGATAATTGCCTTTGACTTATTAGCCCAGTCTGAACATGATTACAATGCTAGGGCTATACTTGTAACAACAGATGAAGACCTTGGCAATAAGGTACTTGAATTTATAGAAAAAGAAGCTGGGTCATCGGTTGAAGACTTGCCAAGGGAGGCTTGGAAGGAAAACGGAGAGATTATTCTTGTTGAAAGCTTAGCTAAGGCTTGCGAAATAGCCAATAAGTGGGCACCGGAACATCTTGAAATAATGACAAGGAGTCCAAAAGACTTGGTAGGGAAGTTAAGAAATTATGGGTCCTTATTTTTAGGTAAGGAAGCTGCAGAGGTTTTTGGCGACTATTCAAGTGGGACAAACCACACACTGCCGACTTCTGGGTCAGCAAGGTATACAGGCGGACTATGGGTTGGAAATTTTTTAAAGGTCTTAACTTATCAACATTTAAATAAGGAAGGGTTAAATGAAAAGATTGACCTTACTGCTAGGCTTGCTAGGGGTGAGGGTTTAAAATATCACGAGAAGGCAGCCTTGGCTAGAAGGACCTTGCTTGAGGGGGAAGAGATTTGAAAGAATATTCTATACCGCCAGGTGCTAGAGACTTGGTGGGGAAGGAATGCAAAAAGAAAAAAGCCCTACAGAGGACTATTGAAGACTTCATGAAGTCTTGGGGTTATGAGGAGGTAATGACTCCATCAATAGAGTTTTATAAGACTTTTCAAACAGGCTTTGCCCGTCTGTTGGAAGAAGAGATATTTAAGTTTTTTAATAATCATGGTAGGATTTTAACGCTAAGGATGGATATGACAATACCCATAGCACGAATGGTGAACACTAGGTTTAAGAATGTAGAGAAGCCCTTACGGTTTATGTATGCTGCTAATGTCTTTAGGGTCCAAAAAGAAATGGCCTTAAAGCAACACGAACTTACTGACTGTGGCTTGGAGTTAATTGGTAAGGGGGGTAAGGATGGGGACCTTGAGGTCTTAACCTGTGCCTTAGAACTTTTAAAGAGGCTAGGGCTACAAAATTTTACCATGGAACTGGGGAATATTGCCCTGTTTCAATCTGCCTGCGATGGGTCAAGCCTTGATAGAAAGGAAGTAAAAAACCTAACTAAACTGGTTGCAAGGAAGAGCTTGAAGGAATTAGGAGAATATGTAGAAGGTTTAGATATAAGCAAAGAAGCTAAAAGCTTTTTTATAGAACTTCCTCTTTTATGTGGAGGGGTAGATGTGGTTAAATATGTGAAATACCTTTGTTTTAATCAAGGTATGGAGGATGCCATAGATGAGATGGAGGGGCTATTGGGAGATTTGGAGGACTTGGGATACCTAGACTTGATTTCCATTGACTTTGGAAAGCTTCCAAGGATGGATTACTATACAGGTTTACTCTTTGAATCCTATGTCAAGGGCGTGGGTGGCAGCATCTTGAGTGGGGGCAGGTATGATGCCTTGCTTGAGAAGTTTGGAGAGGCAAAACCGGCTATAGGTTTTTCAATTAAACTTGACGACTTGATGAATTTAGTTCCATATGAGGATGAGGAGGAAAGTTTCACTGTAATATATGGGGAAGGGGAAATTAGGGTCGGAATAAAGGAGCTACTGGAACTGCAAAGGGATGGAAGGTCAGGAGTTTTAGAGGAGAGAGCGGGGACTAAGGGTGTGGAAGTTGTTAGTAATAGAGGTGGCAAATGCTGAATGTTGCTTTGACAAAGGGAAGGTTGGAAGAGGATACCATGGAACTCCTGAAAAATAGGGGTTATGGGATAGAAGAGTGGGAGAGCAAGGGTAGGCAGTTAATTTTACAGGATAGAAAAAAGAATGTCAGGTATTTTCTTGTTAAATCTGCTGACTGTCTTACCTATGTTGAACACGGAGTTGCAGATGTGGGAGTGGTTGGAAGCGATGTAATGGAGGAATATGGCGGCGACTACTATGACATGCTGGATATGGATATCGGGATATGCAAGTTTGTTGTGGCAATGCCAAAGGGCAAGGAGGCCAACTATGAAAGTGGGCACCTAAAGATTGGAACCAAGTACCCAAATGTGGCAACGAAGTTTTTTAAGGGCAAGGGCTTTGATGTTGAAATTGTAAAGATAGAGGGCTCGGTTGAACTCGGCCCAATACTTGGTCTTTGCGACGCCATTGTTGATATTACAGAAACAGGAACTACTCTAAAGGAAAATGGACTTACTATTGTGGATGAAGTTTTTGATATAAATGCCAAGTTAATTGTAAACAAGGCAAGTTTTAGGATTAAACGAGAACAGGTAATGGCCTTTATTGATGATTTAAAGGGTGAATAAAATGAAGAAAATAATGTTACATGCCAATGAGAGTTGGTCTAATATACCGGAGGAATTTCTTGAAAAATTTATAGAAAGGATAAGGACTTTAGATTTTCAAACCTATCCCGATATGGATAGTTTAAAGCTTAGGGAGGCCTATGGTGCGTATTTAGGAGTCCCTGTTGACAATATTATTGCAGGGAATGGGTCGGATGAACTCTTAGGGATGCTAATAGGGAACTACCTAGGGGAAGGTGGCTTTCTCTTTACATTGAATCCTGACTTTTCCATGTATGACTTTTATGCAGCTGCATATAAGGGAGGGGTTAAGGGTTTTAAAGTTAGAGAAGATTTGACTTGGGATGTGGATGAATTTATTGAGGCTGGAAAAAAGGAAGGACCAAGCCTAATCCTCTTTTCAAACCCAAATAATCCAACAGGACAGCTTGCTTCTATAGAAGATCTAGTAAAGATTATTGAAGCCTTTCCAGATATTCCGGTTGCCATTGATGAGGCATATGTGGAATTCTGTGATGGGACTATCATAGGGGAAGTGAAGAACTATGATAACTTAGTTGTCCTTAGGACTCTTTCCAAGGCCTTTGGATTGGCTTCAATCCGTGTTGGATTTTTGATTGCATCGGATAAAATAATAGGAGAATTGCAAAGGATGAAAGTTCCTTATAATGTGTGTGCCATGGGACAAATTATGGGAGAAATTGCCCTAGAGTCAAGGGGAAAAGCCCTAAAGGCATCTAAAGTTACCATATCTGAAAGGGAGAGGATGTGGAAGGAAATTCAATCCATGAAGCTTTCTGGTCTGAAAATTTTTCCTAGCCATACAAACTTCTTTTATGGAAGGGGAAGGGCAAAGGAGGACCTGGTGTCTGCCCTTGCTATAGAGGATATTTTTATTCGAGAATACAAGGGAGATAGTTTTAGGATTACAATAGGTTCACCAGCGGTAAATGATAAGTTGTTGAGGATTATTAATGAAAAGGGGGAAGGACAATGGGGAAGAGAATTTCCGAAAGTAATAGGAAGACACTAGAAACTGAAATTAGCCTTTCTTTAGACTTGGACGGAAGTGGTAAAAGTAAAGTTTCAACTGGTGTTGGTTTTTTCGACCATATGTTGACCCTCTTGTCTTTTCACAGCCATATAGATTTGGAAATTAAAGGAAAAGGCGACTTGGAAGTTTGCGACCACCACCTGGTAGAGGACTGTGGTATCCTCTTGGGCAAGGCTATAAGGGAGGCACTTGGCGATAAGAAGGGGATAAGAAGGTATGGTCATGCTGTAATACCAATGGATGAAGCCCTTGTAGAGTCGACTTTAGACATTAGTGGTCGTAGCCTCTTAATTTTTGTTGGTGATTTTAATAGGGAAAAGGTTGGGGACTTTTCCACTGAAATGGCCAAGGAGTTCTTTATTGCCCTATGCAGGGAGGCAGGTCTTAACCTACATCTTGAGATAAGAAGAGGGGACAATGACCACCACAAGATAGAGGGGATATTTAAAGCATTTGCAAGGAGCCTGAGAGAGGCTATTCAGGTCGAGAGTGATAGTTTGAATTCATCAAAGGGAATTTTGGACTAGGAGGGCTTATGATAATACTACCCGCAATTGATATAATAGATGGTAAACCTGTTCGCTTATACCAGGGAGACTTTGACAAAAAGGAAGTTGTCGGCGAAGATGTTTTAGAAATCGCTAAATCTTTTGAGAATACTGGGGCAGAATGGGTCCATATAGTGGACTTGGACGGTGCAAGGACCGGAAAAACTGTCAACCGTGAAATAATTTTTAAGTTGGTCAGTGAACTTTCCATCTCTATTGAGGTTGGTGGTGGAATGAGGGACAAGGAAACTATAGAAAGCTATATAAAGGCCGGAGTGAAACGGATAATTCTAGGGACAAAGGCTGCAGATGACTTAGCTTTTGTAGAGGATATGGTTAAAAGCTATGGGGACTCTATAGCTGTTGGGATTGACTGTAAGGATGGTTTTGTAGCCACTAAAGGATGGGAAACAGGAACAAGACTTCATTATATAGACTTTGCTAAAGAGGTAGAGATTCTTGGTGTGAAAACTGTAATTTTAACAGATATTTCTAAAGATGGCACCCTTATGGGACCAAACTTCGAGATGTTAAGAGAAGTACAGGAAAATGTAGGCATGCAGATTATAGCCTCTGGTGGGGTTAAGGACTTAGAAGATATAAGGAAACTTAAGGAGATGGGCTTTTACGGTGCCATTGCCGGTAAGGCGATATATTCTGGAAACCTGTCCTTGAGTCAAGCCTTGAATATATAATTTGGAGGAAGATTATGAAAAGGAAGATTATTCCTTGTTTAGATATTAAGGATGGAAGGCTTGTAAAGGGTATAAATTTTGTAGGGATAAAGGAATTAGGGGACCCTGTTGAAAGGGCTATAGCTTATGACAAGCAGGGGGCAGATGAACTTGTTCTCTTAGACATTGCCTCGACAAGTGAAAGTAAACTTGTGATTTTGGACTTGGTAAAAAAGATTTCCAAGTCTGTTTCTGCTCCATTATCTGTAGGTGGAGGGATTGCCAGCCTAGAATATGCAAAGAAAGTTTTGGAGGCAGGGGCCAGTAAATTTTCATTAAGTTCTGCCCTTGTAAAGGATAGGGACCTCCTTGCTAAATGTAAGGATGAGTTTGGTTCTGAAAAAATTATTGCTGCCATAGATAGTAAAAAAAGAGGAGATGGGACCGGTTGGAATGTTGTAATAAGTGGAGGCAGGGAAGATACAGGAATAGACCTTGTGGACTGGATAAAAGAAGTTTCTACCCAAGGTGCAGGGGAAATCCTTTTAACCAGCATGGATGCAGACGGAAGAAAGGAAGGTTATGATATTGAGATGTTAAGGGCTGTTAGAAAGTCCACTGAACTACCCATTACAGCATCGGGAGGTTGTGGAAAGTTAGAGGACTTTGGTCAGGTCTTTAAGGAAGGGGTTGCAGATTCAGCCCTAGGGGCTTCAGTCTTCCACTATGGGACCCTCACTGTAAAGGAAGTTAAGGTTTATCTGGAGGGGCTTATGCTATGAAGTTAAAGATGGAAAGTGAAAAATGGCTTGAAGAGTTGGATTTTGATAAACTGGGTGGATTAATATCTGTAATTGTTCAAGAAGATGGGACAGGGGAAGTCTTGATGACAGCCTATATGAATAGGGAGAGCCTTGCCCTTACCTTGGAAAAGGGCCTAGCCTGTTATTATAGTAGGAGTAGAAAGAAATTATGGACCAAGGGGGAGGAAAGTGGTCACTTTCAAGAGGTTAAGGAGATTTGGAGGGACTGCGACAATGATGCCTTACTCTTGAAGGTTGTACAGGTTGGGGGTTCAGCCTGTCATACAGGGGCAAAGTCTTGTTTTTATAGGCGGGAAGCTGTGAGGGAGGACTAGGATGGAAGTTTTTAAAGAATTATATAATACAATTTTAGAGAGAAAGGCAGACCCACAAGAGGGTTCATATACAAGTTATCTTTTCAAGGAAGGAAAGGAAAAAATCCTAAAGAAGCTGGGAGAAGAATCCACAGAAGTCGTTATAGCTGGAATGAAGGGAAGTAAGGATGAAATAGTTGCAGAAACAGGAGACTTACTCTATCATCTAATGGTACTCTTGGCAGAAGAGGGCATTCCTTGGGAAGACATAGTCCAAGAGATGGAAGTGAGAAGGCAAAAGACGGGAAATTTCAAGGGGGAAAGAAGGGAAATAAAAAATTATTGATTACTTACAAGGAGGGATACCCCTTCTTTTTTTATCTGATAATATAAAAAAATATAAATTTGAGCCTTAACAAGGTGTCAGAATATGGTATACAATAAAAGAAAAAAGAAAGGGGATCGGTATGACTATTGAAAAGATGAATGAATTATTTAAGGGTGGAGTAATTATGGATGTTGTTAACGAGGAACAGGCGAAGATTGCTGGAGCTTCTGGCGCTAAGGCTGTTATGGCTTCGGAAAGAGTTCCTGCAGACATTAGGGCAGCTGGTGGTATCAGCAGGATGTCTGACCCTAAGATGGTGGAAGAAATTATGAAGGCAGTTAAGATACCGGTGATGGCAAAGGTAAGGATTGGACACTTTGTTGAAGCTAGGATACTGGAAACTATAGGCGTTGATTATATAGATGAGAGTGAGGTCTTGTCTCCAGCTGACAATGATTACCATATAGACAAGTCTAAGTTTAAAACTCCTTTTGTTTGTGGGGCGAGAAATCTTGGAGAGGCTTTAAGGAGGCTTTAAGGAGGCTTTAAGAAGGGGCTAAGATGATAAGGACTAGGGGTGAACCTGGAACTGGTGATGTGGTTCAGGCTGTTACCCATATGAGGACAATAATGAGAGAGATTTCCTTTGTTAAATCTTTGAGGGAAGATGAACTCCATACTGCAGCAAGGGATATGAGCCTTCCTATAGACTTACTGAGATATGTCCATGAAAATGGGAAATTGCCAGTTTTAAACTTTTCAGCAGGTGGGATTGCTACTCCAGCAGATGCAGCTTTAATGATGTGCCTAGGGGCAGAAGGTGTCTTTGTTGGCTCAGGTATCTTTAAGTCAGGAAACCCTGAAAAGAGGGCGAAGGCCATTGTAAAGGCTACTGAGAACTACCAAGACCCTGCTGTTCTCGCTGAAGTAAGCAAGGACTTGGGCGAAGCTATGGTTGGAATTAATGAAGATGAGATAGAATATTTAATGTCAGAAAGAGGAATATAGAAGGAAAAAAGGCTAGCACATAACTTGCTAGCCTTTTTCGATGTTATTTAAAAACTATTTCTCCATCTCTTGCGTCAATTATCACACTGCCCCCCTCAACCAAGTCATTGGCTATAATCATCCTGCCAAGATGAGTTTCAATTTCCTTCCCGATAAATCTCTTAATAGGTCTTGCACCGAATTGGACTGAGTAAGCCCTTTCTATTATTAAGTCTTTAGCTTCATCTGTAATGGAAACTTTAATTTCTCTGTCGTCCAGCATACTTCTTAGTTGGTCAATTTGAATATCTATGATTTTGAAGATATCATCTTTTGTCAATGGCTTGAACATTACAATCTCGTCAATCCTGTTGAGGAACTCAGGTTTGAAAGTATTTTTCATTACTGCATCCACAGCTTCCTTGGCTGACTCTTCAATCTCACCTTGGGCATTTATTCCTTCCAGTAAGAATTCTGACCCGATATTAGAAGTCATTATGATTACAGTATTCTTAAAGTCAACTGTCCGCCCTTGGTTGTCAGTGAGCCTACCGTCGTCCAAGACTTGAAGCAGGACATTAAAGACATCCGGGTGGGCCTTTTCGATTTCGTCAAATAAAACTATTGAGTAAGGTTTCCTTCTAACAGCTTCAGTGAGTTCTCCCCCTTCGTCGTAGCCCACATATCCCGGAGGGGCACCAATTAGCCTAGAAACTGAGAACTTCTCCATATACTCTGACATGTCTATCCTAACCATATTCTTCTCATCATCAAATAGGGCTTCTGCCAGTGCCTTTGTGAGTTCTGTCTTTCCAACTCCTGTAGGCCCAAGAAAGATAAAGCTGCCGATAGGTCGGTTCTTACTTTTTAATCCGGCCCTTGCCCTTATTACAGCATCAACCACAGCATCAACTGCAACATCTTGGCCGATTACCCTCTTGTGGAGGATATCGCCAAGTGTCAACAACCTTTCCCTTTCACCCTCGCCAAGCTTAGAAACAGGTATACCTGTCCATTTTGATACAACATCTCTGATTTCCTGTTCAGTGACCTCTCTCTTAACAAGGGCATCCTCTGCAGCACCTCTTTCGTTGGCTTCCTTTAATTTTTCTTCTAACTTCGGAAGTTCTCCATATTTTAGAACTGACAGGGACTCCAAGTCGTACTTCCTTTCCGCCTCTTCAATTTTTTGCTTAACATTCTCTATTTCTTCCTTGATATTTTTAACAGAATCAAGGTTTTTCTTTTCGTCGTTCCACCTTGCCATAAGGATATCGAAGTCTGACTTTAATTCGGAAATTTCCTTTTCAAGATTTGCAAGTCTTTCTTTTGACTTGTCGTCTTCTTCCTTTTTCAAGGCTTCCCTTTCTATTTCAAGCTGAAGGATTCTTCTACGCTTTTCATCCATTTCTTCCGGCATGGAATCAATCTCTGTCCTAATCATGGCACAGGCCTCGTCCATCAGGTCGATTGCCTTGTCTGGCAAGAACCTGTCAGTTATATACCTTTTTGAAAGGGCAGCTGCTGTTATAACAGCCCCGTCTGTAATTCTAAGACCGTGATAAATCTCGTACTTGTCCTTTAAACCTCTCAAGATGCTGATAGTATCTTCAACTGTCGGCTCATCTATTAGGACTTTTTGAAACCTTCTTTCTAAGGCCTGGTCTTTTTCGATGTACTTCCTGTATTCATCAAGTGTTGTAGCACCGATTGTCCTAATCTCCCCTCTAGCAAGCATAGGCTTCAATAGGTTGGAGGCATCCATCGCCCCGTCAGTCCTGCCAGCGCCGACTATGTTGTGGATTTCGTCAATAAAGAGGATTATTCCCCCATCTGACTTTTCAATTTCAGAAAGGACAGCCTTTAACCTTTCTTCAAACTCACCCCTGTATTTTGCACCGGCAATAAGGGCACCCATATCAAGGGCGAAGACAGTCTTATCCTTTAGGCCTTCAGGGACATCACCGTTTACAATCCTTTGGGCAAGACCTTCGACTATGGCTGTCTTACCAACACCGGGCTCACCGATTAGGACCGGGTTGTTCTTAGTCCTCCTTGACAATATCCTAATTGTGTTTCTTATTTCTTCGTCCCTGCCGATAACAGGGTCCATTCCACCCTCTCTGGCCTCCTTAGTAAGGTCCTTGCCGAACCTCTTTAAGGCTGCATAGGTGGATTCAGGGTCGTCCGTGGTAATATTTTGGTTACCTCTGATTTCTTTAAGAGCCTCTAAAAAACCTTGCAGGCTTACAGAATGTTTCCTAAAAACACTGTCTATAAGTTCATTTTTTGCAGTTAATATTGCAATAAACAGGTGTTCCACTCCCACAAACTGGTCGTTAAACTTCTCCATTTCCTTTTCAGCCTTGGACATTAACCTTGCAAAATCTTGGGATTGGTATAGGGACCCACCTTGTTGCTTAGGTAGTTTTTCTATTTCCCTTAGAAGGTCGGCTTCTATCATTTCAGACCCCGTCCCCATATAGGAAAGAATTTTTCTAATAAGCCCGTCCCTGTCTTTCACAAGGGCATAGGCAAGGTGGATTGGTCTTAATTCAGGGTTGCCGAATTCAGTTGCAATCCTACCGGCAGAGTCGATGGACTCTATACTTTTTTTTGTGTATTTATTTATTTCCATGTTCATTACCTCCTATATAATTATTTGATTTAGTTTAAGGAACAGACCCAAAAGTCTAAAAATTCATAAATATAACCATTATTTGTAGGGGAGGTTATTAACCGCCTGTTTAGTTCTTTATTTAGTCAATATTATAGGCGGATGTTATCCGCCCATCTTTAAAGTAAATTTTATTTCTCGTGGAGCTCCTTAAGCTTTTCAAACAAGTCCAGTTCCTCCTTTGAATAATTAGGATTTACTATACTCACTTCCAGGTATAAGTCCCCGGAATTTCCCTTCATATCCTTATATCCATTCCCCCTCAGCTTTATTTTTTTGCCGCTGGAAACATTTTTAGGTAGTGATAGCCTTATTTTGCCTTTAAAGGTTTCCACATCTATCTTATCTCCCAAGGCAGCCTGCCAAGGATAAACCTCCAGTTTTCTGACCATATCCAGCCCGTCCAGTACAGTATCTGTTCCGGTTAGAATTTTCACCTTAAATAAAATGTCGCTATCTAAACCATACTTATCCCCTTTTACTCGGACTTTTTGCGAAGGCTTTATCCCTGCCGGCACATTTACAGTAATATTTTTAACCTGTCCACCGATTGAAAGTCGGACATCCTTCTTTACTCCCTTATAGGCATCCTTTAAAGTTACTTCAATTTCTGACTCGTAGTTAGGTTTTTTTCTAGACTTACGGTTTTTTCCTCCTAGGATATCGTCAAAGTTTATGCCAAAGCCCCTTGAACTGGAAGACCCGCCGGACATTCCTCCGAAGAACATATTGAAGAAGTCACTGAAGTCACCGCCTGTTGTATAAGTATAGCTACCATTTCCAAAGTCGAAGCCGTATTGGGAAGGGTCGAAGTTTTGACCGTTAGAGAAATTATAGCTGGACCCAAAGGTATCATATTGCTTTTTCTTTTCAGGGTCAGATAGGACTTCATAAGCCTCGTTGACCTCTTTAAATTTTTTCTCGGCTTCCTTGTTATCCGGATTCAAATCAGGATGGTATTTTTTAGCAAGCTTCCTGAAACTGTTCTTTATTTCTTGTTCACCGGCAGACTTGTCCACGCCTAAAATCTTATAATAATCTTTATATTCCATTAAATCACCTCTTGACTTTCTTTGACCTTTAAATATATACCCAGTATTACAAGTTTAAACATATTAAAACAAAAAAACTCCAAAGATTTTTGGAGTTTTGAGATTACATACTCAAGGTTCGTAGTTAAAAACTTTTCTTACCTCTGCCATTGCGAGTGCTTTAGCACGAAGCAATCCATAAGTATATGCCTTGGCACTGGATTGCTTCGCTTCGCTCATAATGACGATGAGCGAGGTTTGAATTATATATCCACATCGACCTTTTTAGGGTCTTTAATATTCATTTGTACAAGGTTTCCACCAATCCTTCTGAATTTTTCAGGGGAGTCGGAAACATAATAGGAAATTTCTCCAAAGCTGTTCCTTTCAGTCAACAGGTTCTTTTCTTCCAGTATCTTCTTGACCTCAACTGCAGTTTCAAGGGCAGGGTTAATTAGGTTTATTTCATCACCTAAGACCTTTCTAATCATGTAACGCAGTGGGGGGTAGTGGGTACAACCAAGGACTAAAGTATCTATCTCGTGGTCTTTCATATCTAGCAAATATTTTTTTGCAACCAATTCAGTGACATCAGTATCTGCCCAGCCTTCTTCAACAAGCTGAACAAAAAGAGGGCAGGGTTGACCAATCACTTTTGCCTCCGGCAAGTTTTTCCTTATTTCAATTTCATAGGAACGGGAATTGATTGTTCCCTCAGTTCCTATTACCCCAATAGTTCCACACTCGGTTGCCTTAGCAGCAGCTTCTCCGCCCGGTCTGATAACCCCAACTACAGGAATGTCAAAGGCATCCCTAACCTCATCCAGTGCAAAGGCAGAGGCAGTATTACAAGCTATTACAATCATCTTTACATCTTTTGACTTCAAGAATTCTGAACATTGGAGGGAGTACCTTATTATGGTCTCTTTTGACCTTGTTCCATAGGGGACCCTTGCAGTATCTCCAAAGTAAATCAGGTCTTCATTAGGAAGTATTACTGAAAGCTCCTTTAAGACCGTGAGCCCTCCAATTCCCGAGTCAAAGACTCCAATTGGCCTATTTTCCATTTTCTAGAGCCTGACTTGCTGTAATAATAGCAAGATTATAAATATCAAATGGTACACATCCCCTTGACAGGTCGTTAACCGGTGCATTCAATCCTTGCAATATTGGCCCAACTGCATTAAAGCCACCTAATCTTTGGGCAATCTTATAACCAATATTACCTGCATCAAGTGTAGGGAAAATAAAGGTATTAGCCTTGCCGGCAACAGGAGAACCGGGGAACTTCAACTCTCCGACCTCAGGCCTAATTGCAGCATCAAACTGCATTTCTCCATCAACAAGTATATAAGGGTACTTCTCTTTAACTATTTGAGTAGCTTTTTTTACCTTCTCAGATTCCTCGCTCTTGGCAGAACCATTTGTTGAAAATGATAACATTGCAATCCTTGGTTCACAGTCATAACTTTTTACCGTCATATATGATTCCGCAGCAATTTCTGCCAGTTGTTCTGCTGTTGGATTTATGTTAATGCCACAATCTGCGAAAAAGTACGCAGTATCATCTTTTTGCATTACCATAAGGCCGGAGACAATTGAATAGTTGGGATTTGTTTTTATTACTTGCAATGCAGGTCTTACTGTATCAGCAGTTGAATGAAGGGCACCGGATACCATACCATCGGCTATGCCAGTATATACTAACATTGCACCGTGGAGGTTACTGTCTTTACAAACCAAGTCCCTTGCCTCTTCCAATGTAACCTTACCCTTTCTCCTTTCAAAGAAGGCCTTTGCTAAATCATCTATGTTTTGACACTGTTTATGGCTTTCTATCCTAATATTAGATATGTCGAAGCTTCCTTTCTTTGCTGCCTTTTCGATTTCATCCCTTTCACCCATTAAAATAGGTTCAAGCAAGTTTTCTTCCTTGAGCTGTACTGCAGCCTCTATAATTCTTATGTCATGTCCTTCAGGGAAAAGAATCTTAATGTTTTTACCTAAGATTTTTTCCTTTAATAAGTTCATTACTCTCATAAAAATCCTCCTAACAATTGTCTTATCTCTTAAGATTCTTTTGCTAGTTTTTCTTTAAAACTTTTTATGTCTAATACTTTATCATCGTCTGCACTTGCCGGTTCCATGCCCTCTGTTGGGTCAACAAAGCCCTTACTCTTGCCACCTGCCACAACCTGATGTGCAGTTATAATTGTAAGATTATAGATATCTTCAGGCACACATCCCCTTGATAAGTCATTCACCGGTGCATTCAATCCTTGCAATATTGGCCCGACTGCTTCAAAGCCTGCCAGCCTTTGAGCAATCTTATAACCGATATTACCTGCATCCAATGTTGGGAAAATAAAAGTATTTGCCTTTCCAGCCACTGGTGAACCTGGGAACTTTAATTCTCCAACTTCAGGTCTCACAGCAGCATCAAATTGCATTTCTCCGTCAACCATTATATGTGGATATTTTTCCTTGACAATTTGAGTAGCCTTTCTAACTTTTTCAGATTCCTCGTTTTTGGCAGAGCCATTCGTCGAGAAGGAAAGCATGGCAATCCTCGGTTCAAAACCATAACTCTTTGCAAGCTCGTCTGATTGGACAGCGATTTCAGCCAACTGTTCAGCAGTTGGGTTTATGTTTATTCCACAGTCAGCGAAAAAGTAAACATTGTCTTCTCTTTGAAGGACCATTAGCCCTGAAACAATTGAATATTCAGGTTTTGTCCTAATAACTTGCAAGGCAGGTCTAACCGTGTCGGCAGTAGAATGGACTGCACCTGATATCATACCTTCGGCAAGGCCTGTATATACAAGTAGGACACCAAATAAATTCGGGTCATTGTAGACCATTTTTTCAGCCTCTTCCATGGTAACCTTCCCATTTCTTTTTCTAAAGAAGATTTCAACCAACTTATCAGTAGTTGCATACCTATCCGGAGATACAACCTTTATATTCGATATATCAAAATTAGAGGCTTCAGCAATCTTTATAATCTCTTCCCTTCTACCAATTAATATTGGGTCAACAATCTCTTCCCTTTTAAGCCTTACAGCAGCTTCAATTACTCTTATCTCTTCACCCTCCGGGAAAATAATTTTTACATCCTTTCCCATAATCTTCTTTTTCAACATCCTAAAAATTTCCATAACAAAATACCCCCTGTTTTAATTTACTTTCTATTATTATATTTTATTCTTTAAAAATAATCGGGCATATTATATCATATATTTTGAATGTTTTTATGTTTTTTTGAAAAACTTTTAAAGTGAACGACCTTTATAATTAAAAATATGTCGCTTTTTCTGTAAAATAGGGTATAATCAAGAGGTAAATAAAATTTGGAGATGATAGAATGGCTTATGTGGAATTAAAGGATGTATACAAGAGATACAAGATGGGGGACACTGTAATAAATGCCAACAACGGTATTAACTTTTCCTTTGAAAAGGGGGAGCTTGTTGTCATTGTTGGCCCATCAGGTGCAGGGAAGTCTACAGTATTAAATATACTTGGCGGCATGGATACTGCTGACGAGGGAGAGATAATAATTGATGGCAAACATATAGAAAAATTTAATAATAGAGAGCTTACCAACTACAGAAGGGACGACATAGGTTTCGTCTTTCAATTCTATAATCTTATTAACAATTTAACAGCTAGGGAAAATGTTGAACTTGCTTCAGAGATTGTAAGGGATGCTATACCTGCAGATGAGGTTCTTGAGAGTGTGGGACTAAAGGACAGGATGGATAACTTTCCTTCACAACTATCAGGTGGTGAGCAACAAAGGGTTGCCATAGCCAGAGCCTTGGCTAAAAAACCTAAGCTTTTATTGTGTGACGAGCCAACAGGTGCCCTTGATTACCATACAGGTCGGGCAATTTTAGAACTGCTCCAAAAGACTTTAAAGGAATATGATACGACACTGGTTGTTATAACCCATAATTCAGCTATAACTCCAATAGCTAACAGGATAATTGAAATCAATGATTCGGTCGTGAGGGATATAAGAATCAATGATAATCCAAAGTCAATTTCAGAAATAGAGTGGTAATATGAAGAAAAAAACCTTATTTAAGGACATTGTAAGGGAGATAACATCTTCTCCGGGTCGGTTTATTTCTATACTTCTTATGATAGGTCTCGGGGCCTTTGTCTACACAGGTCTTGCTTCTTCCGGTCCTAAGATGCATGAAAGTCTTGAGAACTTTGTCCGAGAATCTAATATGGAAGATATTGAAGTCTATTCCAGTTTTGGTTTAGATGAAGATGATGAAAAGATTATAAATGATGTGGCAAAGGATGCTGAAATAGAATACCTTTACTCTAAGGACCTAAAGGTCAAGGGTGAAGATATTCTAGTTCAGCTTATTTCTCTGCCAAAAAAAATATCCAAGCCGGTTTTGCTGGAGGGCAGGTTTCCGGAGAAGTCCGGTGAAATTGTAATGGACAAGTACCTGAAGGGTAAGACCTTTAAGCTGGGAGATACTGTAAATTTTGATAAGGAGATTAATAAGTTTGAAATCTTAGAAGAAGATGAAGAGGATAAAAAGGATGCCTTCAACACTTATACTTATAAAGTTGTGGGAATTGTAAACTCTATAGACTTTGTAGAGGTTGAACAAAAAGGCTATTCAAGGGAGGGGCTTGGCAAGCTGTCCGGTTTTGCCTATGTTTTGCATGAGGATTTTAACATGGAAGACTATTCTATGGCTAAAATACATTACAAGGATACCTATGATTACAAGAGCCAAGCCCCTGAATACAAGGGAATTATTTCTGAGAGAAAGAGGATAGTTGAAGATGGATTTATTGGTAGACCGGAAGTTAAGCTGGCTGATATAAAGGATGAGGTTGAAGACAAGCTTAAAGAGGGCGAGGATGAAATAAGGGATGCCAGGAAACAGATAGATGATGCCAGGATAAAACTGGAAGATGCTGACAAGAAACTTAAAGATGCAGATGTGGAGTTGGCTGACGCTAAGGTTAAGCTTAGAGATGAAAAGCTAAAGGGTCAAAAGAAGATTGACGATGCTGATAAGGAGCTTAAAGATGGTAGGGTTAAGCTAGATGATGCCCATAAGACTCTTGAAGAGAAGAAGTTAGAGCTGGAGGATGGTAAAAAGAAACTTGCTGATGGTAAAAAGGAATATGAAGACGGTTTAGTAAAATATAATGATGGTAAGAAAAAATTAGAAGACGGGATTAAAGAATTAGAGGATGGGAAAAAAGAATTAGCTGAAAATGAGCAGAAACTAATAGATGCCAGAAAAGAGATAGCTGATGGAGAAAAAGAATTAGCGGATGGCTGGAATGAATATTATTCCGGCGAAGATAAATTAAGGAAGGGCTGGGCGGAACTGGAGTCCAAGACTCCTGAATTGCAGGCTGCCAGGCAGAAGATAGAGGATGGAAAGGCTCAACTGGCTGCAGGCGAGGCTGAGTTGGCAGGGCAAAAAGCTTCTGCCGAGTCCCAATATCAAAGTGGTCTTGCTGAGCTTGATGCTGCAGAGGCTCAAATAGATGCACAAATAAGCCAATTGCCACAGGGCTACCCTCTACCTCCGGAGCTTGAACAGGCAAAGGCGGGAATTCAAGCCAAGAGGGCAGAGGCTCAAGCTGCTTATGAGGCCGGATTAAAGCAATTGGAGGCGGCAGAAGGGGAATTAGCACAGAAAAAACTGGAGTTAGAGGCAGGAGAAACGGAACTTGAAGCGGGGGAAAGAGAGTATGAGGCTGGAAGGCAAAAATTAATAGATAGTCAACAGGAACTTGTAGATGGCAGGAATAAACTGGTTTCTGCAGAAAAAGAATTAGAGGATGGAAAGCGTGAACTTGCCGACGGTGAGAAAAAGTTAGAAGAAGGGAAGCAAGACTTGGCTGACGGTGAGATTGAAGTAGAAGATGCCAAGAAAGAGTTGGCTGATGCTGAAATTGAACTGGCAGATGCTAAAAAGAAGCTGGATGATGCTGAAATAGAGGTAAAAGACGGGGAAACAAAGCTTAATGATGCTGAAAAGACCTTGGCTGAAGAGGAGCTCAACTATCAGGACGGCGTAAAAAAACTGGAAGAGGCAAGGATAGACTTTAACAGGGAAGTTGGAAATGCAGAGAAAAAACTTGCTGATGCAGAAGTTGAGTTGGAAGACGGCAAGAAGGAATATCAAGACGGCAAGGATGAATACGATACAGAAAAGCTAGATGCTGACAAGAAGATAGCAGATGCTGAAGAGAAAATAGACGATGCAAGGGATGCCCTATTGAAGTTAAAACTACCGGTATATGTAGTGTCTGACAGGGATGATAATATGTCATATTACCTCTATTACGATTCCGGCATCAGGATAGGCTATCTGGCATATATTTTCCCAACCTTCTTTTACGCTATAGCCTTATTGGTTTCACTTACAACCCTTACAAGGATGGTCGAGGAGAGAAGGGGGCAGGTCGGTACTTTCAAGGCTTTAGGATATGGACCCTTTGATATTGTTAAGAAGTACCTTGTCTATTCTTCACTATCGAGCATAATAGGGGGGGCAATTGGTGCAATAGTAGGTGAGAGGTTCCTTTCTTGGCTTGTATTTTACGCCTACTCTTCGAGTTTTATCTTTAAAACCCCTGTATCAACCCTTAGACCTGACTTGGTTATTAATGGGATAATGATTGGCTTTATTACAACAACCATAGCTACAGTCTATGTTGTATACAAGTACTTGAGGGAAGCCCCTGCAACATTAATGAGGACAAAGGCTCCAAAGGCAGGGTCAAGAATCCTCTTGGAAAGGCTTACTCCTCTGTGGAAAAGACTTGGCTTCTTCCAAAAGGTTACTATGCGAAATATGTTCAGGTATAAGATAAGGATGTTTATGACCATATTCGGCGTTGCCGGCTGTCTTGGTTTAATATTTTTAGGCTTTGCCTTGAGGGATTCTATCTCATATATTGTACCTTCCCAGTATGAGCATATTATGAAGTACGACATTTTAAGCGTCTATGACAAGGACTTGGGTGAATTATCCTTTGAAGACTATGAGGACTATATGGCGGACAAAAGCCAAGTAAAGGACCACCTGAGAATTCTTTACAAGGACCTTAAGTGGGAAAATGAAATCGGAATGGACCAAAATGTGAGCCTTGTTGCTCCAAGAGAGGAAGGAAGGCTAAAGGACTTTTTCATATTGAAGGATATGGAAGGAAGTCCGGAGAGCCTAGAAGATGGAAAGGTAATCATAACAGATAAGCTATCTGACCTTTCAGGACTGGGTATAGGAGATGAGATTACCTTAAAGGACCAAGAGAGAAAAAGGTATACTTTTAAAATAACAGGTATTGCCAACAATTATTTAGGCCATTATATATTGATGAGTCCTGAAACTTACACGAAGTTTTCCGGCGATGAGCCTGTCTATAATGGGGACATGGTTAAGCTGGTGGACTCTTCCGATAAGGGGATTAAGGAGTCAGAGGACAAGCTGAATAGCATAAAGTGCGTCCTTACAGCCATGAGCCTTTCCTTTGGCACAATTGAGGACTGGCTGTCGGCCTTGAATATCGTGGTTTTTGTTATTATAATAATATCTTCAACCCTGGCCTTCGTAGTCTTGTATAACTTGAACAATATTAACATTCAGGAGCGGGAGAGGGAGCTTTCAACTATTAAAGTGTTGGGCTTTTACCCTAATGAGATGACCAAGTATATATATAGGGAGACCATAATGCTAACACTAATAGGAATAATAATCGGATACTTATTCGGACATTTTTTATTCAATATAATCTTGACTAAAATTGTACCGGATATACTGAAATTCTATGAGCATGTCTTCTATAAGACCTATATTATTTCTGCCGCAATTACAGTCTTGTTCTCAATGATAGTTATGGTATTTGTACACCAAAGGCTAAAGAAGATAGATATGGTTGAGGCCTTAAAGGCGTTTGAATAAATTATGTTTAATAATAAATTTGAGGGATATCAAGACCATTATAGGGAGAATTTTTAAATAATTTTTAGACCTATTTTAAATCAAGAGGTGATTTTATGAAGTGGAGAGGGAGAAGGCAGTCATCAAATGTTGATGACAGAAGGGCATCAGGAGGAGGAGTTGGAAAAGGCTTAGGACTGGCAGGTATCTTAGTTGTTGCAGCCATTACATTAATGTCCGGTGGAGATTTTATGGATGTAATAATGAATGTTGCCAGCAATGCACCTGCCCAGGTCCAAGAATATAAGCCAACACAGGAAGAGGAAGATTTAGCAGAATTCGTTAAGGTTGTTTTCGCAGACACTGAGGATGTTTGGACAGACTTGTTTGAACAATATGGCAAGACTTATGAGTACCCAAGACTGGTAATATTTAGAGATTCGGTCCAATCCGGTTGCGGCTTTGCCAGTGCTCAAACGGGGCCATTTTATTGTCCTGCAGATAAGTCTGTTTATATTGACTTATCATTTTATAATGAATTAAAAAATCGCTTTGGAGCATCGGGGGACTTTGCCATGGCCTATGTTGTCGCCCATGAGGTTGGACACCATGTCCAAAATCTGCTGGGAATATTGGACCAAGTAAAGGCACAACAGGCAAAGCTTGATAAGGTAAGGGCCAATGAGTTGAATGTAAGGCTTGAACTCCAGGCTGACTACTTGGCAGGAGTTTGGGCAAACAGGGTGGATGGCATGGGATACCTTGACCATGGGGACATAGATGAAGCCATGAATGCAGCAAGTGCAATTGGAGATGACACAATTCAAAAGCAGGCACAAGGTTATGTAGTTCCGGATAGTTTTACACATGGAACAAGCGAACAAAGGTCAAGATGGCTTTATAAGGGATATAAGACCGGGGACTTAAGCGAGTGGGACTCCTTCTCTGCAAACTCACTATAAAAGGGGATAAAAAAATAGGGCAGGCCCTATAAGTTAAAAACATATTAAATTTTTGCTCGACAACCTATCGTCCGAGCGTATAAAAGGCTATAAGCATCCTAGTTTATAGCTTTTTATATGCTCGGACGGCTGACAACTGCTCCTGCAATTGCCTAACAAAGGCTTAAAATTATTAAGTACTGTGAAAGAAATTCTTGCGTATATTTTATGCTTTCTTATCAACTACATTGTAGTTTACTTCAAGCAACCTGTCATAGGCAGCACAGTACATTTCTAATCTTCTTAAAGTGCTGTTATATGATAGTTTCCAAACATTACCGTCATCGTCTTCCAATGCTGGTTCTAACCAGTTTGTATCGGCAATTTTCCAAACCTCGGGAACTTTAATCTCCCACATATAGGGATAACTATTTACATTTCTTAAATAAATATCAATTCTGCCGTTTTCCCTTTGTTCCGGATAAACGAATACTGACTTCTCTTTCATCCTATACCCTCCTAAGTTTTTTTATTATTATAACACAAATCCACCTTATTTGATACATTTTTATTGATATACCCCTAATATATCATTTTATGCAAGATTAATCAAGCCTCTGTACCATACGGTTATAATAAATTATCAAGTTTTATATATAAGAATTATACAGGGTAAATGACTTTTTGTCTAGTAAAATTCTAAATTATGATACAGATAAAGACTTTTTATAATTATTACATAAGTCTATTTATTAATAAAGAAATTAATGATATAATAGTTGCAGTTATATTTTTATTTAATATTGTATTTAGAAATATTAAAGATATGGAAAGTATTAGAGGAGGATTAATAATGAGTGTTATGGAAAATGTTAAAGTGATTCAGGGGCAGATGAAAAAAATTATTGACGACCAAAAGAATACACTTAAACTA
>JAAYNG010000132.1 GCA_012520935.1 Tissierellia bacterium
AAGATGGGGAAAATGTCATGTTTTTTAGAATGGAAGAATTAGATTCTGGAGAAATGGCTATGATTGGAGTAGAGGACGATGAATTAGAAGATTTAGTTGAGGTCTACGAGGAACTTAGAAAAGAAACTCTCAATTGACCCAAAGAAAGGAGAAAAGAATTGCGGAAGCAAACAAAATTGAAAATGATGCCGCTGGGTGGCCTTCGTGAGATAGGAAAAAATATTACTGCCTTCGAATATGAAGATGATATAGTGGTAATAGATTGTGGTATGACTTTTCCTGAGGAGGAAATGCTTGGTGTAGATATAGTGATACCTGATATGACTTATCTTGAGCAGAATAAAGATAAAATTAAGGGTATATTCTTGACCCATGGGCATGAAGACCATATAGGTGCAATTCCTTACTTGTTAAAAAATATTAATCCGAAAATATATGGGACAAAACTTACACTTGGTTTATTAGAAAACAAGTTAAAAGAAAAAGGCCTGTTAAAATCAGCAAAACTTAAACAAGTTAATGCCGGACAAACTGTTGAGGCTGGAAATTTTAATGTTGAATTTATTAGGAGTAGCCATTCGATACCAGATAGTGTTTTCTTGGCTGTACATTCTCCAGTTGGAACTGTACTCCACACAGGAGACTTTAAGATTGATTATACACCAATAGATGGACAGGTATTAAACTTAAACCGTATTGGTCAACTTGGAAATCAAGGAATACTCTTATTGATGTCTGACAGTACTAATGCTGTAAGACCGGGTTATGCAATGAGTGAAAGGACTGTTGGAAAAACATTTGAAACAATTTTTTCTAGCCACGATGCTCGTATTATTGTTGCAACTTTTGCTTCAAACCTCCACAGAGTACAACAAATTATTACTGCTTCAGAAAACCATAAGAGAAAGATTGTAGTATCAGGACGATCTATGGAAAACAATGTAAAAGTTGCCATGGATTTAGGATATTTAAAGATTAAACCTAATACTCTCGTTGATATTAATGATATGAACAATTATAGGAAAGACGAGATTACTATTATTACTACAGGTAGTCAAGGAGAGCCAATGGCAGCTTTATCGAGGATGGCGGCGGGTGAACATAGGAAAATTAAATTATTAGCTGATGACCTAGTAGTTATTTCTGCTTCGCCAATACCTGGAAATGAGGTAACAATATCTAGAGTAATAGATAATTTAGTTGAAAGAGGTACAAATGTAGTCTATGAAGCTTTAGCTGATGTCCATGTTTCAGGACATGCTTGTCAAGAGGAACTAAAGTTAATTCTTACCCTAGCCAAGCCGAAATTTTTTATGCCTATGCATGGAGAGTTTAGACATTTAAGAGCTCATGCAGAACTAGCAAAAGATGTGGGTATGAAGGAATCAAACATCTTATTGGCTAAGAATGGAGATGTAATTGAATTAACAAAAAATTCTGCTGTTATTGCAGGCTCTGTAGCATCTGGCAATGTTTTGGTTGATGGTTATGGTATTGGAGATGTGGGCAACATTGTTCTTAGGGATAGGAAGCACTTGTCTGAGGATGGATTAATTATTGTTGCTATGACTATGTCGAGGGAAAATAAAAATATACTTTCTGGTCCAGATATTATTTCTAGAGGATTTGTATATGTTAGGGAGTCGGAAGACTTAATGAAAGAGGCCAGAGATGTGGCTGATGAAATTATTACGGACCTACAAGACGATAAGGTTAAAGATTGGTCAGTATACAAGGCTAAAATTAGAGACGGAATGAGAAAATTTATTTTTGAAAAAATGGGAAGAGACCCAATGATTCTTCCTATAATAATGGAGGTTTAGCTTGAAAAACATAGATTCAAAGAAATTGACGAGGGCAGCCATGATAGCAGCTCTCTATGCAGTGTTGACACTCTTTCAAGGCATTGTATTTCCGGCTTTTTTAACATTTGGAAATGTTCAGTTAAGAGTGGCGGAAGGCTTAACTTTATTACCTTTAGTAGAAGCTGCAGCTGTACCGGGCTTATTTATAGGTTGTTTAATCACTAATATGGTCCTGACAGCGTATTCTACATTTGGCTGGGTGGATATTGTATTAGGAAGCCTAACTACATTAGTAGCAGCAGTCCTTACAAGGAAGGCAAGAAGTAAATTTGCAGGAATGCTACCACCAATTTTGTTGAATGCTTTTGTAGTATCCATATGGGTTTCTTATTATACAAACTTCCCTTATGTGCTATGTGTATTGAGCATTGGATTGGGAGAAGCATTGGCAGTTTTTATATTTGGACCGATATTTCTAGAAGTGTATAAAAGGGTAATGGATAAGAATAGAAATGGAATATAGTAAGAGAAGAGAAAGAAGAAAGAAAAAAAGATTTAACCCCTTAATTATAGTTTTTGTAATAATATTATTAATTATAGGAACAGTATTTTTTATACTTAATAAAGTAAAAAATGACTATGAAGATTCCTTAACTGCAGTTGATGCTGATTCAACAGAGAGTATTTCAGTTGAAATACCTGAAGGAGCAACTGCGACAACAATATCTAAAATTTTAGAAGACCATGGTCTAATTAAAAGTGCAAAAAACTTTAAAAAACATATTGTGGAAACTGAGAAAGCAACACTCTTAAAGGCAGGGGTTTATAATTTATCAAAATCCATGACAGCAGATGAAATTCTTACAAGTTTGACAGAGAAAAAAATAGAAGTAAAAGAGGGTATTAAATTTGTAATTCCTGAAGGTTTTGAAATTAAAAATATTACTGCAAGGCTTGAGGAAAATGGCTTTAAGGATTTAGAAAATTTTGAAAGTTTAGTTAAGAACAAGAAACATTTTGAAGAAGATTTTCCTTTCTTAAAAGAGGTTCCGGATGGGAATTCGCTTGAGGGATATTTATTTCCAGCCACCTATAATTTTATTATGGAAGAAAGTGCTGAAGATATCATTAAACAAATGTTGACAGCCTTTTATAGGGTGTATAATAACAACATTGAAGGAAAGCTTCCTGAGGGGATGAATTTAAACTCATTAATAACCTTAGCATCAATAATCGAAAGAGAGGGAAGGACCGACACTGACCGTCCGCTAATATCTTCGGTTTTCTACAATAGAATTAAAATTGGCATGCCTTTGCAGTCTTGTGCTACAGTCCAATATATCTTAGGTGAAAGAAAACCAGTTTTATCTAACAAGGATATTAGTATTGAGTCACCTTATAATACTTATATAAACAAGGGGCTGCCACCAGGGCCAATTGCTAATCCCGGTAAAAAGGCAATAGATGCAGCCCTTCATCCAGAAAACACAGAATATTTATTTTTTGTTTTAACAGGGGAAGATGGGAGCCATACTTTCACAAAAACTTTGGAAGAACATAATAAGGCAAAAGAAAATATGATAATACCGTAAGGGGTTTGTCCTCTTATGGTATTTTTATATTTGCCCTTTAAAAACTTCTTTCCAAATGTTATAATAGTTGGGTGTGAAAGGATGATAGTGTGAGATATATTGAATCATTAAATGAAAGACAGAAAGAGGCAGTTTTAAATACAGAGGGAGCTATGCTGGTCTTAGCAGGAGCAGGCAGCGGAAAAACAAAGGTAATTACTAACAAGATTTCCTACCTTATTGATGAAAAAGCTGTATATCCTTCAAGTATACTTGCAATAACATTCACCAACAAGGCAGCCAATGAAATGAAGGACCGTGTTGCTAGTATGCTCGATGTTAGACCAAGCTGGATTGGTACTTTTCATAGTGTCTGTTCAAGGATACTACGAAAAGACATTGAGAGAATTGGATATTCCAAAAACTTTGTGATTTATGATAGGTCTGACCAGTTAACAGTTATTAGAGATGCAGTTAAGGAATTAGATTTCAATAGTCAAGAATACAAAGACACTAAGATACTTCCTATTATTTCTAAGCTTAAGGGTCAGCAGATAAACCCTCATGACTATCAGAAATCTAACTATAATTCTATTTTTCATAGGAAAGTTGGAGAAATATATGAGCTTTATGAAAAAAGATTATTTTTAAATAATGCTTTAGACTTTGATGACTTGTTGATAAAGGCGGTGTATTTACTAAAAACAGAAGAGGAAGTCTTAAAATATTATCAAAAAAAGTTTCAACATATCTTTGTTGACGAGTATCAGGACACTAATGGAATTCAATATGAATTTATTAAGCTACTTTCAAAAGGTTATGGAAATATTACTGTAGTTGGAGATATAGACCAATCAATTTATGGTTGGAGAGGGGCAGATATAAGTAATATTTTAAACTTTGAAAGGGACTTTAAAGACTCATCAATTGTTCTCTTAGAAGAGAATTATCGATCGACATCAAATATTTTAGAGATAGCTAATAATGTAATTTCCTATAATGAAGAGAGGAAGGATAAAAATCTTTTCACCTCAAATGGAGAGGGGGCCCCTGTAGAATACCACGAATTAGCAGACAATGAAGAAGAAGCAAATTTTGTGCTTTCAAAGATAATAGAATTAAAGGCTGAAGCTTATAAAGAGTCAGACTTTGCTATACTTTATCGCACAAATGCCCAATCAAGAAATTTTGAAGAAGCTTTTTTCAAGCTTGGTGTCCGATATAGGATAATAGGAGGGCTAAAATTTTATGATAGGCTTGAAATAAAAGATATTATTGCCTACTTAAAATTAGCTATAAATCCTTCAGATGATGTTGCTTTTAGGAGGGTTGTAAATTCTCCTAAAAGAGGTATTGGTCAGACTACAGTAGATAAATTAACAGAAATTGCTATAAAAAATGAAATATCCCTTTTTGACGTTCTTTATGTAGATGAATTCCTTTCGAATTTTTCTAAAAGGACAGAGAATTTACTAAAAAACTTTAGAGATATGATGGGAGCAATTAGGGCAAATGCTGAGTTTTTATCTGTAAAAGAATTAGTTGAAGATGTTATAGATAGGACAGGATATATTAGAGCCTTAGAGAAGGAAGATACTGTTGAGGCTAGATCAAGAATTGAAAATGTTAAAGAGTTTTTGACAGTTGCTTTGAACTTTGAAATGACAAATGAAGATGGAAGCATATTTGACTTCCTTACTCAAATGTCCCTTCTTAGTGACCAAGAAAAAAGTGAAGATGAAGGGGACTTGCCTTCTGTTACATTGATGACTGTTCACTCAGCAAAGGGCTTGGAGTTCCCTGTTATATTTATGGTTGGGATGGAAGAAGGAATCTTCCCAAGTAGTCTTTCCATAGAAGAGGGAAATATTGAAGAAGAAAGGCGTTTATGTTATGTTGCTATAACTAGGGCAGAGAAAAGACTATTTATATCTTCTGTAAATCTTCGGTCAATGTATGGAAAAAACACCTATTTCAGACCTAGTAGCTTTATTGCTGAAATGGGAGATAGTTTAGAAGTTCATAAAAGCAGGGCTAATTATAGGGAGTACAAGGAAGAAAAATTTATTTCCAATCCATTTTCTTATACAGGGGAGTTAAATTACTTTAAAAAGAAACCTGTAGAAAAGACTATAACAAAGACAGATGACCTACAAGTTGGAGAAAAGGTCAATCATAAAAAATTTGGCAATGGCATGGTAGTCCAAGTCAAAATTAAAGATGACGGGGATAAGGAATATGTGGTAGCCTTTGATACAGGTGGAATAAAAAGACTCCTTGCCTCGATATCGCCATTGGAGAGATTAGATGGATAAAATTTTAAGAATTGATGAATTAATAAATATTTTAGATGATTTAAATTATAACTATTATACCTTAGATAAGCCAAAGCTTTCAGATGTGGAATACGATAGACTTTATGATGAGCTGGTATCACTTGAGAAAGAAACCGGAATAGTAAAAAATTATTCCCCAACCCAGCGAGTGGGGGGAGAAATAGTAAATAAGTTTGAAAAACACACCCATTTGGGAAATTTATGGAGTTTAGATAAGGCACAGTCAGCTGAAGCCTTAAGAGCTTGGGATAAGAGGGTAAGGGAGGCAGTTTCTTCTTATAATTCTCAAGGGGATGAAAGACTGCCAGATGTTGAATATGTACTTGAATACAAGTTTGATGGACTAACAATTAATTTAACCTACGAAAAAGGACAACTTGCCTATGCTGCAACTCGAGGAAATGGAAGTGTAGGTGAGAAGATTTTAGCTCAAATTAAAAATGTCAAGAATATACCAATGAGAGTTTCTTTTAATGAAACTATTGAAGTTCAAGGCGAGGGAATAATGCCCTTGTCAAAGCTTGAGGAATATAATAAAAAAAATTCGGAGCCTTTAAAAAATGCAAGGAACGCTGCTGCAGGAGCCATAAGAAACTTAGATACTTTTGCAGTTATAGATAGGGGAATATTAGTTTACACATATAATATTGGATATTCTCAGGGTTTAGATTTTACAACCCATATGGAAATGTTAGACTTTTTAAGGGAAAATAGGCTTCCAGTTTATCCTTATGCAAAGCTTTATACGGATATTGAATTATTAATAGATGAAATTGAAAAACAAGATGTTTCAAGAAAAGATTTGGATGTTCTTACTGATGGTATGGTAATTAAGGTTAATGATATGAAAACTAGGGAAGTTTTAGGATATACTGCTAAATTTCCAAGATGGGCAATAGCCTATAAGTTTGAAGCTGAAGAAATCTCTACTGTCTTAAGAGAGGTTATTTGGAATGTGGGAAGAACATCTAAAGTTACACCATCTGCAATTTTAGACCCAGTAGAAATTGGAGGAGCTACTGTTTCAAGGGCTACACTGAATAATTACGATGATATTCAAAGAAAGGGTCTGATGTTAAACGCTAGAGTCCTTATTAGAAGGTCTAATGATGTCATTCCGGAAATACTTGGTGTTTTAGAAACGGATGAAAACTCTATAGAGATTCTTCCACCAGAAGTTTGCCCAGCATGTGGAACTGAACTTATAAAAAATGGTGTCCACCTATTTTGTCCAAATTCACTTTCATGTAAACCGCAATTGATTTCTAGAATAGTACACTTTGCTTCTAGAGATGCGATGAATATAGAAGGCTTGAGTGAGAAGACTGCAGAATTACTGTTAGAAAAACTAGATATAAGAAAAATTTCCAGTCTATATGAATTGACAATGGAGGAATTATTAACCCTAGAAGGTTTTAAAGAAAAGAAATCATCCAATTTATTAAATGCCATTGAAGGAAGTAAAAAACCACAGTTATCATCTTTTATTTATGCTTTAGGTATAGATAATGTTGGAATAACCACTGCAATAGCTTTGGAAAAGCACTTTAATACCTTTGATAAACTTAGGAATGCAAGTGCAGAAGAATTACAGAACATTCCAGATATTGGAGAAATTGTAGCTAATTCAATAGTAGACTTTTTTAAGGATGACCATATAGAAGAAGCTCTAACCGAACTATTCTCTCATGGCATTGAACCCTACTATGAGGATAAAGAAGAAATAGAATCTATTTTTTCAAATAAAAGGGTTGTAGTGACTGGTACTATAGAGGGATATAAAAGAGGAGACATAGAAGAATTTGTAAGGAAGTTTGGAGGTAAGGCTTCATCTAGTGTATCAACTAAGACAGATTATGTTATTGTAGGAGATTCTCCGGGCTCTAAATATGATAAGGCTGTTGAACTTGGGATTAAAATTATTAATCAAGAAGAAATATTAAAGATTTTAAAGGAGGGCGATTAGATGGATAAAGAAAAAGTGCTTGAACTAGCTAGCTTATCTAGAATTGAGTTAAATTTTGATGATTTTGATACATTTAATAAGAAATTAAATGATATAGAAAGCTATATTAATATGTTAGATGAGTTGGACCTAGAAGGTGTTGAACCAACAATTTGGTCGGAAATGTCTCCTGCTAGGCTCAGAGAGGATTCGCCTAAAATGAGTTTAGAAAAAGAAGAAGTTTTCAAAAATGCATCAGATCATAAATACGGTTATTTTGAAATGAAGAAAGTTGTTGAATGAGGTGAATATGGATATTCTAGATTATAGTGCGGTCGATTTAAGTAAGGCCGTAAAAGAAAAAGAAATTTCTGCTACTGAGGTTGTAAGGGCATATTCTTTAAGAATTAAAGAGGTTGATAAAGATATCAATGCTTATATTTCATTGAGTGAAGATGTTTTTAAAGATGCAGAAGTAATTGATAAGAAGATAAGTGCTGGAGAAAGTGTCGGAGATATGGCAGGAGTACCAGTTGCGGTTAAAGACAATATAATGACTAGGAATTTAAGGTCAACATGTGGTTCAAAAATTTTAGAAAATTTTGTTCCTCCATACGATGCAACAGTTGTTGAAAAATTAAAAAGAAACGATGCTTTAATAATTGGAAAGACAAATATGGATGAGTTTGCAGTTGGAGGTTCTAATGAAAACTCCTATTTTGGTTTTGTTAGAAATCCTGTTGACAAGGAGAGAGTTCCGGGTGGCTCTTCCGGAGGCTCAGCTGCTGCTGTTACAGCAAAGGAAGCTCTTGTTGCTCTAGGAAGTGATACAGGCGGTTCAATTAGACAACCGGCAAGCTTTTGTGGAATAGTGGGAATCAAACCTACATATGGTATGGTTTCTAGGTTTGGAGTAGCTTCAATGGCTAATACCTTAGACCAAGTAGGTACATTTGGTCGAGATGTCAGGGATACTTTTTACACATTAAGGTCAATATCTGGATTTGATGAAAGAGATTTAACCAGCTTTGATGCTAATATCTCAATTGATTTTACGAAGAGTCTTGAAGAATCTTATGAAGAATCTATGGAGTGGATTCGTGGAAAGAAGATAGCCATTCCAGAAGAATACTTTATAGAGGGCTTAAATCCTCAGATTAATAGCCTAATAATGCAGGTTGTTGATATGTATGAGGAAATGGGAGCTATAGTTGAAAGTGTAAATTTCCCACATTTGGAATATGCACTGCCTGCATATTATGCAATTGCTCCTTCGGAATTAAGTTCAAATCTTGCTCGTTTTGACGGCATAAGGTATGGGAACAGGGTTGAAGAATACGAAGATATAGATGAGATGTTTGAAAAAACAAGAGATGATGGATTTGGTGAGGAAGTAAAGAGAAGGATAATACTTGGTACTATGTGTACTCAAGGTGGATTTAATAAGAATTTTTATGGAAAGGCTTTAAAGGCAAGGACATTAATTGTTGAGGACATGACAAAAATATTTGATGATTATGATTTAATTATTTCTCCAACAACTCCAACAACTGCCTTTAAAATAGGAGAAAGAAAGGCTGATCCAATGAGTATGTATCTAGCCGATGTTTTTACAGTTCCATTAAATCTTGCAGGAAATTGCGGAATAAGTATCCCATGTGGCGAAGTAGATGGGCTTCCTTTAGGCTTCCAATTGATGGCAGAAAGATTTGAAGATGAAAAACTGTATTATGCAGGAATGGCTTATGAAGGAGTGATGAGAAATGTCTTATAAAACAATAATCGGTCTTGAAATCCATGTTGAATTATTGACCAATTCAAAGATGTTTTGCTCATGTAAAAATGAATTTGGTTCTGAACCCAACTCGAATTGTTGTCCAGTTTGTTTAGGTATGCCTGGAACTCTTCCTTTAATTAATGAATATGCTGTAGAATGTGCAATAAAGGCGGGACTTTCCTTAAATTCTAAAATCAATAATAATTCTCGAATGGATAGGAAAAATTACTTTTATCCAGACTTAGTTAAAGGTTATCAAATAACCCAAGACGAAATCCCAATATGTGATGGTGGATATATTGAAGTTGAAGGGGAAGAAGGTGTAAAAAAAGTTGGTCTAATTAGAATTCATATGGAAGAAGACACAGGCAAGATGACTCATATGGATTCAGGAGAAACTTTAATAGACTATAATAGGTCAGGAGTTCCACTAATTGAGATAGTATCGAAACCAGAAATGAATTCTCCTGAAGAAGCAAGGCAATTTTTAGATTCTTTAAAAAATCTAATGCAGTATATTGGTGTCTCTGACTGTAAGATGGAAGAGGGTTCTTTAAGGTGTGATGTTAATATCAATGTTGTGGATAACAATTCAGGTAAAAAAACTAATATTACAGAAGTAAAAAACTTAAATTCTTTTAGTGCTGCTGTGAAAGCTATGGAATATGA
>JAAYNG010000133.1 GCA_012520935.1 Tissierellia bacterium
CTTGTCAAGAACTTTTTTTAAAAGTTTTTTAACTTTCAGCCGCTTCTAAAGTGAACTCATAAAGTATACCAAATTTCTCACTGCTTTGTCAACTGGTTTTTTAAATTATTTTTGATAATTTTGAATAAATTTGTAATGTAATAATGAATGGATATTTTTTAAGAAAATAATGTTATCACTTATCAGTTGACATATATGAACAGGCTTCTTCCCTTGTCATCCAAAAATGTATACCTGTGGTTGAATCTCTCCACCTATCCGGATTGAAGTCTAAAACCTCAACAATCTCTCCTGTCCTGTATATGAAGTTCTCGTCCACATAGGACTGAGCTTCTTCAAAGTGTTTTTTTCCATCAAAAGAAGTAATAGAAACTACCTTTGCCTTGTTAGTCCTGCATGAATCCATCGTCGCCGATGTTCTAATTGCATCTTCTAAAATTAAAAGAGTTACAAGTCTATCATTAAAGCAGGTTTTATATCCAATAAAAGCTCCTTTTTCTGGGCATTTTAACTTATAGTATTGAGTGGAATCATCATAGATAAGATTTTCTAAAATCGCATCCTCGAGGTTAGCAGAATAAAGATAGGCTCCTCGGATATCTGCCCCTGTCAAATCAACAAACCTCATATTGGCACCTTTCAAATTAGTCTTAAAAAAATTTGTTGACCTGCAAGAAGTATTAGGAAAATAACTATCTTCCAGTGTAGAATAAGAAAAGTCCGCCCCATCGAAAGAACAATCTACAAAATTCGCCCATGAAAAATCAATATTCCTTAGGTCATAACCTGAAAGGTCTAAACCTGTAAAGCTTTCATTTTTTAAATCTAACCTATTAAGTTTAACTCTTGAGTTTAAAACATCTTTTAAGTCTTTTAAATCCATAAATACCACCCCTTTAAATTGTCCATTTAAAAGAGAATACTGAATCATTTTTTTACTATAAGTATTAAAGCTATGAATTACTTTTCCTTTATAGTAGACTTAGTTTTCCCTACAACTTTCTTTACAAGTAATGGGGTTATAATTGCAGAAATTACAACACCAAATGTTATTTGTGCCATGGCTGCTTGAACCATTTCAGGCAGAATTCTCGGGTCGCTTTCTGCTATAAGCGAAGGAACTGAAACGCTCATGCCTGCAATTGCAGCTAAGGCAGCTGCAGAAACACCTGTCCCCTTTAAAAACTTTTTTTCTATAATATATGCAGGCGGAAATGTAACTAAAAAGTATAAAACAGTCATCAATATGCCTTGTAGGCCTGCCTGAAAGGCTCCTAATAAGTGAATCTTTGAACCAAAGGCCCAGCCCATCAACGGCATTAGAATACCTACTGCAGGTTTGAAAAATTCTGCCATGTCTTCATCTAAATTTCCAATGATCATACCTAATAAAATTGGTATAAATGTAGAAATTATTGGTGTCCAATGAATAGCGGTTCCTTCTGCTAATCCATATATAAGCATTGGGTAAGCTGGTACACAAATTAATGAAACAAGACCAAAGGCTTTAGCATCTTCCTCTGTTCCATATTGGTTTGAGAGCGCCAAATATAAGGCTGGATTTGTTGAAGTTATTACAGATATAAAGCCTACTGCTGAAATCCCCCATATGCCTGATACACCAAATACATTGAAAAACAATAGTCCTAAGCCTACGCAAATCGCAGTTTTAGCCAGTATTAATAGACCTTGTTTTTTTAAAACTCTAAATAATACATCTATTTTAAGTCCTGTGGCTGAAAAGAAACAAGCAGCAGCTATTACATAATTAGTACCGTCTGAAGTAAGAAAGGCCTTAGTCAAGCCAGGTATTTGGAACAAGTTAGGTGCAAAAGTATAAACAATAGCACTAAGTAGCATCGGAAAAAGAAGTGTCCCACCAGGAATTTTCCTCATCAATTTTAACATAATATCTCCCTCCCTTTTCCTCAATTATTCATTTACACTAATAGTCCAAAGATAGGCCTCTTTAACCTTATCCTGAGGTATCCTGTCCGGATTGTAGTATAGAAATTTAATATCAATATTTTCTAATTCAGGGTCAGCATCATTTGTATAGAGATTTATTACTAATGAATATTCTTTATTATATTCCATTTCTTCTCCCTCTGTAATATAAATAGGAATCCTTCGTTCATAAGGACCTTCTATAGGCATTTTTTCATCTATATAAACAGAATCCTCTAGTTCATAATTATCTGAGTTAGTAAAGAAAACTCCATATACAACATCTTTTAAATCATTTCTCAAAACCACTACCGGTCTTAGTGTAGATGACTTATGAGATACTTCTCTAAGTTTTTCCCAATTACCTTCTTCATTTAGCTTCCAAATATTAATAGTCAAAGTCTCACCAGCTTTTGGTGTCATTAGTTGATATAAAAGAGATGTTCCCTTGCCGCCTGCCAACATAAAGCCTCGTTCTTCTTCTTCAGTCATTCTGTATTGACTTACATATAAGCCTTTAACTGTTTTTTCTGTGGATGTGCATCCACTTAATAAAATTATTAAAGATATAAAAATAAGTCCAATATTTTTTAACTTCATTGTCTTTCCCCCTTCATTAATATTTTTAATTAAATTATAACATATCTAAAAAAAATGACTAGATAAACAAATGATAAGTACTTATCAATTATACATACTTTTTATTATTTTACTTTTTTATACAAAGTGATATAATCTTTATAGGAGGATAGGTATGAAGAGCAAAAATGTCAGATATAATTCTAAAATCAATGTATTAAACGGAGCCTTTCAGGCTATAGCAATCAACTTAACAAATCCATATTTAGCCAAGTTTGCTCAAAGGTTGGGAGGGGGGAATATCTATTTCGCTTTAATGACCTCCATACCCTATTTTGTTGGCTTTTTTTCTTATGTACCAAGTTCTATAATGATTGAATCCATACCTGACAAGCAAAGAACAATAGGTATAACTATGTTCTTACAAAAAATGTTTTTTCTTGCCATCGCCCTTGTACCTTTTTTTGGAGGAAACAAGGCTTTACTATATATAATTTTTCTTGGCTTTATGAACCTATTTCAGCAAATAAGTAATATGGGTTACCAATCCTTTATTGCAGATGTATTTCCTCCAATTGACAGGGTCCATACAATGGGTTCCAGAAGTAGTATCGCTTCAATTATTGGCATGATTGTCATTTTTGTTGGAGGAAGATTATTAAGCCTTCTTCCTAAAGACAATAATAATGAAATAATAAAGATGTATCAAGTTCTTTTTATTCTTGCCTTTATTGCTTCCTTAATAGAGTTGTTTTTCTTTTCAAGGTTTAGGTATGAAAAGAGCAAAAAAAAGAAAAAAGAAAACAGCCTATCAATATTAAAGACTGTTTTGAATGATATTCCTAATAATAAAAAATTTCTTTCTTTAATACTTGCTTCCAGCATATTTCATATTGGATGGATGGGTGCCCAGCCCCTATTCACAATAAAAACTATAGAAATATTAAAGGCTACAGAAGGATGGATTAGTGCTATATCCATAGTTTCTGCTATATCTTCCTTTATTTTTTATCCACAATGGGCAAAGTTTGCGGAGAGAAAAGGAAATGCTGCCCAGCTTACATTTTCTATTTTATTGATGGGCATTGCCCCGATAGCCTACGCACTATGCACAAATCTTTTACAGCTTACTGTCTTTAATGTTGTCCTTGGTGCTGCTGCGTCGGGAACTATACTTGCTCTGTTTAACTTTACAATAGAGGTAGTTCCAAATAAAAATCGAACCATTTACATTGCAGTTTATAATACAATAATTGCTGTAGTTGCTGCTGTGTCCCCTTTGATTTTTACCTACATTAATGAAGTATCCTCAATCAATGTTGCCTTAATAACTGCTGCTTTTTTCCGCTTTATTGCAAACTTTTTCTTTAAGAAGGTAAGGGATTAAATATTCCAATAAAAAAACTCATCTAGAATATCCAAACGAGTTTTTTATTTCAAAATTTGCTTGCTGTTAATTATACATTAAACCTAAAGTGAACTACATCTCCGTCCTGCATTATATATTCCTTACCTTCGATCCTTACTGCCCCTCTATCTTTTGCCTCTACTGTACTTCCATTATATTCCATAAGTTTTTCATAGCTAATAACCTCGGCTCTAATAAAACCTCTTTCAATATCCGAATGGATTTTGCCGGCAGCCTTTTGAGCAGTTGTTCCCGCCTTAATTGTCCATGCTCTAGACTCATCTTCACCTGTTGTTAGAAAGCTTATTAAACCTAATAGCTTATATGATGATTTAATTAATCTTTCAAGACCCGATGCTTCTAAACCCATTTCTTTTAAATAATCTTTCTTTTCTTCTTCATCTAGCGAAGCTATTTCCGACTCAATTTCAGCAGAAATTTTTATTATCTCAGACCCCTCCTTGTCAGCATATTCTTTTAATTTGATTATATATTCATTGTCCTTTAAAATATCTTCTTCTGACACATTTGCTACATATATTATTGGCTTATTTGAAAGAAGGTTAAATTCTTTAACTGTTTCTAGTTCTTCACTAGAAAAATCTAAACTTCTAATAGATTTTCCTTCATTTAAAACTGAAAGACATTTTTCAACTAGTTCTAACTCTTTAACTGCAGTTTTGTCACCTTTTGCTTGTTTTTTTAGCTTATCTGCCCTTCTTTCTAAAACTTCAATATCAGAAAAAATTAACTCTAAATTAATTGTTTCTATATCCCTAATCGGATTTATTGAACCATCAACATGAACTATATCATCATTTTTAAAACACCTTACCACATGGACAATAGCCTCAACTTCTCTAATATGAGATAAGAACTTATTTCCAAGTCCCTCACCCTTTGAAGCACCTTTTACTAGTCCTGCAATATCAAAAAATTCTATAGAAGTATGTGTAACCTTCTTTGATTTATTAAGCTTTCCTAGTACATCAACCCTCTCGTCCGGTACCTTTACTACACCAACATTTGGCTCAATGGTACAAAAAGGATAGTTGGCAGCCTCTGCCCCAGCTTCAGTTATAGCATTAAAAAGTGTGCTCTTACCAACATTTGGCAGTCCCACTATTCCAAGTTTCATCAATATTCCCCCTCGTTTATTTCATCGTTATATTCTATCATATGAAAATATTACTTTCAAGCATAAAAGAAGACATCCCGAATTAATCGAAATGTCCAGTTTTGAATTTTATTAAACCCTAATTAATAAATCAATGAGCTTATTGAGCCAAATACCATTAATAAAAACAAGGCTGAGAAAATTCCTACGACTATGGCAATGATAATATTAACAACTACATATTTAATTGAAAACCTTTTAAATTCATCGCCGGTAAAGTACTTATAAAACATTGAAGCCTTAATAAATGTCTGTACCAACCCAACAATTACCCATCCTAATAAGGGTATTGTACCTATACGAATAGCATTCAAAATAGTAGTTGCTATTGAAGAAACAGCTACACCCAATAATATTAATATATTTCTTTCTTCTTCATGACTATCAGAAATTCCATACGCAAATCCTATAGACTTGGAAACATAGTTAATAATTACTTTCTGTACAAAGTAAACAATACCTGCACCAGCGAAAGCAAATATAAGGGTAAATAAGACAATTCCTCCTCCTATCCCCCTTCCAAAAATTCCTCCAACAAGTGCACCTCCAAAAAACGCACCTAGTGAATTTATAATAGCAATTAAAAGTAAAAGAACCCAAAAGCCATTATTCATATTAACAAAGGTTCTTATTATTGGGTCCATCAGGTTGTTAAAGGATTCTCCTAAATTATAATACCAGCTACTGTCAATCGTCTTTCCGGAATCCTTACTGTATGCAGAGTAGCCTTCTTCAAATGTTTGTTGAGAATCATTATTTGTATCTACACTTGATGCAGTTAAATCCTCTGAATTATTGGAAGTATCTTCCCTTTTAAAGTAGTCTTCTTCCCTAGAAACGACCTCTTCTTCAAAGCTTGTTTGTACATCATCTTCTACCCTCGTCCCGCAGTTAGGGCAAAAGTTTTCACCTTCATTCAAAAACTCACCACAAGATTTACAAATCATATGTTACCTCCTGTTTAATAATACTATTGATAATTCTAAGTATATAAAAACATTATCCATCCGTTACTATACCCTAGTTTATTAAATTAAACATTAAGTAATCTGTTTACAGAAAAGTTACAAGATTGGAAAAATCGAGATTTTTTCAAAAATTGATGGTATAATTTCATCAGATGCAGAAATAATTTGCATTTCTCTCTCTTCATTGTCCTTGCAAGCAGCAAGGACTTCTTCTTTTTTTGCAGAAGCCTAAGTAGCTTTCAAGCTACTCCCTTCTTCATCATGCTGGTCGATTCTTAATATATTGACAGTATCCACATCCTTTGATATTTCTATAAAGGACTGTAAAATTTTTGTAAATTCAATTGGGTTAAGACCTCCTGTGGAACTTGACCTTAAAATTGCTTGTAAAATTACTGAATCCCCACTAAGATTACTAACTTCAATATCTTTAATAAAGTCCCTCACATTCCTTTTCACAAGGGTTTTCTTACCCTTTTTCTTTGCCCTTTTTTCAATAATTATTTCTTCTGTCCTTAATATATCACTTACCTTATCTTCAATTTCTTCTTTTCCAAGACCATAATCATTTAAAAAGTCAAACTCATAAACAGACCACTTGACGATTTCGTTTACAGAAATGTCGCCAGCTTCTTCTATCTGGTAGGCTTCAATGCCATTTGGCAAACCCTTGTTAAAAGTTCCCATTAAAGTATTCAGGTCGCCATTATAGTCCGTTTCAAAGTCCATAAACTCAATGTCCGACTCCACTCCTAAGGCTAAGGGGTTTGCAAGGGACATAAGCATATGGGGATTAAAGCCTTGTGAGAACAAGATTGGTATCTCCATCCTTCTAAAGGTCCTATGGAATAGCCTCATTGTATCTAAATGAGATATATATTTAATCATTCCTCGTTTTTTATAGGTTACTCGTATTTTCATATCTCCCCCACATTACACAATCTTTAATCCCACAAGCATTACAACTTAACCTGCAATCCCTTGTCGTGTCTTCTGTCAATGCCTTTTTATATTCTTTAATTAAATAATCCTTGCTAACTCCAATGTCAATAAAGTCCCAAGGCAAGACTTCATCAAAACTCCTCTCTCTGCTTGCATAAAAATCTATATCCAGTCCTATGTCATTGGCTGACCCCAGCCAGTTTTCATAGTCAAAATATTCACTCCAGCCGTCAAACTTTTGTCCCCTTTCCCATGCCCTTAAAATAAGTTTTGATACCCTCCTATCGCCTCTAGAAACAACAGCCTCCATCCTTGATACCTTAGGGTCATGATAGTTTAACTTTACCTTAGGGTCCCTAATATTAGCTTTTAAGAAGTCTATTTTTTCATAAAACTCTTCCAAGGAATTTTGCGGAAACCATTGGAAAGGGGTAAAGGCCTTTGGTACAAAAGATGAAACTGATACCGTAACTCTTAAGTCCCCCCTCCTTTCCTCCTTAGGCATGTCAAAGAACATAGACTTAACTTTATTAGCGATAGAAACTATCCCTAATGTGTCTTCTTTCCTTTCAGTTGGCAGACCTATCATAAAGTATAGCTTTATCTTGGACCAGCCCTCTTTAAAGACAAGAGAAATTGTATTTTCTATATCCTCTTCATCTATCCCCTTATTTATAACATTCCTAAGCCTTTGACTACCTGCCTCCGGTGCAAAGGTAAGGGATGACTTTCTAACCTTCTCAATTTCCTTAAGGGCATTAACGCTAAAGGTGTCTAACCTCAATGAAGGTAGAGAAACACCAATCTTATTTTCTTCAAATTCACCTATTAAATTCCTCAAAAGAGGTAATAAATCAGAGTAATCACAAGAACTCAATGAGGATAAAGATACATCTTCATAACCTGTTGACTTGGCAAGTGCTATCGCCTGTTTAACAACATCCTCCATAGGCTTTTCCCTCACAGGTCTATAAACCATACCTGCCTGACAAAACCTGCAACCATGAGTACAACCCCTAAAAATTTCAAAAGAAACCCTATCATGAACTAATTCCACAAAAGATACAAGCATTTTTTCGTGCTTATAAATCTTTGAAAGCTCTCTAATATACCTCTTTTTTATTTTATCCGGTGCAGCTTCATATTTCTTTTCAAATTTTTTTATAGTCCCATCGTCATTATATTCAATATCGTAAAATTTAGGGATATATAATCCCTCTATTTTACAAGCTTCTTTTAAGAACTTCTCTTTATTAAAGCTTGGCTTATGGTCTTTATAGAGATTCATCAATTCAAGGTTTACCTCTTCCCCTTCACCAAGAATAAATATGTCAATAAAGTCAGCGATTGGTTCAGGATTGTAAGCCGATGGACCACCTGCAACAATTATTGGATAAGATTCATCCCTGTCCTTTGAATAAAAAGGCACACCAGCTAAGTCTAGCATATTTAATATGTTGGTGTAGCTCATTTCATATTGCAGGGTAAAGCCCCAAAAGTCAAATCTTTTAGCTTCAACTTTATTCTCAAGGGAATGCAAAGGTATTTGATGCTCTCTCATCTGACCCTCCATATCAGGCCAAGGGGCAAAGCACCTCTCACATAAAAAATCTTCTTCTTCATTTATTAAATTATAAATAATTTGCATACCAATATGGCTCATTCCAACTTCATAAACATCTGGAAATGAAAAGAGGAAACTCACAGGAGTTTTCTCAAAGTCTTTAATATAGGAATTAAGCTCTCCACCAATGTATCTAGCCGGTTTTTCCACTTTTTTTAATATTGCTTCTAATTGTCTCTTATCAATCATCGATTTTCTCCAAAATAAATCCTTCTTTTATACTATCTAAATTAATCATATTGTAAATATTAGAGCTTGCCAGTATACGCTTATCCTTAGTAACAAAAATTACCCCTGCATCAAAATTTTTTATGGTTTCCACTCCCTTTTCAATACCGTTCACAAAAAGAGTCGTAGAAAGCATATCGCACAACTCCGACTTAGCAGAAATTATACTTACTGAAGCCAGCTCATTCTCTGCAGGCATCCCAGTTCCTGTATCTGAAATATGATGATACTTCTTGCCCTTATATATAATATATCTTTCATAGTTCCCACTAGTTACAAGTGAAAAATCCTTACCTTCAAGAACTAATAAACTTTCCCTGTTTTCTATGAAAGGGTCAGCAACACCTATTCTCCAATTATTTCCCCCAGCCTTTTCTCCATAGGCAAAAATATTCCCACCAAGGTCGATTATCGCTGATTTAATACCATCATCCCTTAATATTTTTACTATTTCATCAGTTGCATATCCCTTTACAATTGCACCTAGGTCTATACTCATTTCTTCTGGCAAATTTACTTCCCTATCTTTAATGGAAACATTATTATAGTCACAAAGAGGAATAGTTTTTTTTATTTCATCTGCACTTGGTATTGAAGAAAGCTCTCTACCTGTACCATCTATGCCCCACAGGTCAACCAAAGGTCCAATGGCAGGATTAAAGGCACCGTCTGTTACTTTTGCATATTGGAAAGACCTATCTATCAAGTCGTAAACTTCTTTGGATGGTCTTAATAACTTATGGTTATTTATTAAGTATATTTCCGAACTTTCATTCTTCCTATTATATAGCCTGTCTATTTCTTCAAGTCTTTCAAAAACCTTATCAAGTACCTCTTCGTCGCCGTCTATGGAGACCGTCAAAACAGTGTTCATTAAAAAAGCCTCTCTTTTTACAAGGGAGGCTTCTTTTGTACATGAAGAAAGTAAAACTGCTACAATTATCAGAACAAAAAGCCTACTCGTCTTTAACCCTTTTAATCGGTATATTTGCAACCAATTCAGATTTTGCTTCATTTCTGTTATCCTTTACGCTCCTTGTCACTTTTAAGTCCATTCCGTCTGTGTCAATGTCAACATATTTTTCAATAACTTTTATAATGTCCTCTTTCATCTTATCTAAAAGATATGGTGATAAATCTGCCCTATCATGAACAAGGACAAGCTTCAACCTGTCAGCAGCGATATTCTTACTCTTTTTCTTATTACGGTTAAATATATCAAATATCATTTCTTCACCCCTTAAGCCTTTTTAAAGAGAATATTGAAAATCTTCTTGAACTTGCTATCTTGCCTCTCTCCAAGAGAAATGAATGGTATCTCTTCTCCTACAATTCTCCTTGCAATATTTCTAAAGGCCTCTCCTGCTAAAGAGTTATCATCATACACTACAGGCTCCCCTTTATTTGTAGAAACGACAATAGCTTCATCATCAGGAACAATACCTATAACATCAATAGCTAAAATATCTTTGATGTCTTCAACATCCATCATGTCCCCTCTTTGAACCATATCATACCTTATTCTATTTACAATTAACTTTGGTTCTTCAATCCCTTGAGCCTGTAAAAGACCTATGACCCTGTCAGCATCCCTTACAGCAGAAACTTCTGGTGTTGTTACAATATATGCCTTGCTAGCACCTGCAATTGAATTTTGAAAACCCTGCTCGATTCCAGCAGGAGAGTCAATAATAACATAGTCGTACATATCTTTAAGCTCTTCAACCAACTCCAGCATCTCTTCTTTAGATACAGCTGTCTTATCCTTAGTTTGAGCTGCAGGTAATAAAAACAGGTTTTCATTTTTCTTATCTTTAATTAAACCTTGCTTTATCTTGCAATTCTTTTTTACCACATCCACAATATCATATACAATCCTATTTTCAAGACCTAACACCACATCAAGATTTCTTAAACCAATATCTGCATCTACGACCACAACAGAATTTCCAAGATTTGCCAAAGCAGACCCAATATTGGCA
>JAAYNG010000134.1 GCA_012520935.1 Tissierellia bacterium
ATGAAAATATTGATGTTTGATGACGATAAAATTATTTTAAATGCTTTAGAAATTATTATGAGCAGAAATGGAATTGATGTTTTAGCAACTGCTTCAGACGGCAGGCAAGCTAAAGAATTATATGAACAATATGAACCAGATGTTGTTCTAATGGATATAAGAATGGGAGACAGTAATGGAATTGAAGCTTCAAAAGAAATATTAGCCTTTGATAGTAAAGCCAAAATTCTTCTTTTAACGACATTCAAAGATGATGGATATATATCTGAAGCACTCAAAGTAGGGGTAAAAGGGTATATTCTAAAAGAGAATATTGAAAATATTATACCATCTATTAAGGCCATTTATTCTGGTAGTATGGTTTTTGATAAAGAGATTATTGATAAGATGTCTGTAGTTAGAGAAAAAAATAGCGATCCACTCTTAACGGACCGCGAAAATGAAATTCTATATGAAATTGCTCAAGGATTAAATAACAAAGAGATTGCGAAAAAACTTTTTTTAAGTGAAGGTACAGTTAGAAATTATATTTCAAACTTACTAGAAAAGCTTAATCTTAGGGATAGGACTCAACTTGCAATTCATTATTATAAAAACTAAGTTTTAGTATTCTTTGGTTTTTTGACCCTCTAAATTTTAGAGAAAGGTCTTTTTCTGCTTCAATAAATGGTCCATCTACTAATACATCAGTTATTGAGAGTAAATTTCTAGCATCTATATTTAGATTTAATAAGTCTTCATATAAAAAGCCTGTAAATACCCAAAGGTCTAATCCTATATCCTTAATTAATAATCCTAATTCATATAAAACATCTGCCTGTAAAAATGGTTCACCGCCACTAAAGGTAACTCCCTTCAGTAGCGGATTTTCTTTTATTTGTGCAAATAACTTTTTTATATCTACTAATTCACCTTTCAAAGGGTCGTGCGTTTCTGGATTATGGCAATTTGGACAATTATGTGTACATCCTTGGGTATAGATTACAAACCTTATTCCAGGACCATCTACTATTGACTCTTCAAAGATTCCAGCTATCCGTAATTTAGAGCCCATGTTTTATCCTATCTCTCTCTTCAGCTCTTTTAGCGTTATTAAATCTATCTAGTGTGCCAACTAAATATCCTGTAATCCTTCTAATTCTTTCAAATGGTATATCACCTTCCAACCTTCCACAATTCGGACAAGTGTCTCCGATAATTCCATTATATCCACAAACTGTGTCCCTATCAACTGGATGGTTTATTGAACCATAACCAATATCATTTTCCTTCATTGCTCTAACTATTGTTTCAAAAGCATCTAAATTGTTACTTGCATTCCCATCGAGTTCAACATAGCTAATATGTCCACCATTAGTTAAACTATGGAAAGGAGCTTCCTTTTTAATTTTATCAATAGCCTTAATTTTATATCCCACTGGTATGTGAAAACTATTTGTATAATATTCTTTATCAGTTATACCTTCAATTATTCCATAAGCTATTTTATCTTTTTGAACAAGAGTACCTGAAGTTCCCTCTGCAGGTGTTGCAATTAATGAAAAATTCAATTGATATCTTTCGCAGGCCTTGTCTGCTTTATTTCTCAAGAAAGAAATTACTTCTAATCCGAGACTTTCAGCTTCTTCACTTTCACCATGATGTTTACCAATTAAGCCAACTAGTGCTTCTGCAAGCCCAATAAAACCGATTGTAAGTGTTCCATGTTTAATTACTTCTCTAATTTCATCATCAACATCAAGTTTATCAGAATCAATCCAGATTCCTTGACCCATTAAAAAAGGAAAATTTCTTACTTTTTTCTTTGCTTGAATTTCAAATCTCTCAAGTAATTGTGCAATTACTAGGTCAGTTTTTTTGTCTAATTCTTTAAAAAAACCTTCTACATCTCCTCTGTTATTAATAGCTATTCTTGGTAAATTTATTGTTGTAAAACTAAGATTACCTCTGCCTGTAACGATTTCTCTATTCTTATCATATACATTTGCAATAACTCTAGTTCTGCAACCCATATATGCAATTTCTGTTTCAGGTTTACCTTCTTTATAAAACGCTTTATTGAATGGAGCATCTAAAAAAGAAAAATTTGGAAACAATCTTTTTGATGAAACTTTAATTGCAAGTTTAAATAAGTCATAATTAGGGTCTTCTGAATTATAATTAATTCCTTCTTTTACTTTAAATATTTGGATAGGAAATATTGGTGTTTCCCCATTACCTAAACCTGCTTCAGTTGCCTTTAAAAGTTCTTCAACAACCATGCGGCCTTCAGGGCTTGTATCTGTTCCATAATTTATAGAACTAAATGGAATTTGCGCACCTGCTCTTGAATGCATAGTATTTAAATTATGAATTAAGGCCTCCATAGCTTGGTATGTCTTTTTTCTTGTATCTTTAATTGCATGTCTTTTTGCAAATGTTTTTACTAGTTCACTTTTTTCATATGAGCCTAAAAAATTTAATAACAATTTTCTTTCTTCATCTAAAAATTCATCAGAATCTAATATCGAAGGAGTTTCTTTCATAGAATACATAGATTTATATAATTCATCTAATTCAGAATAATTCAAATCAGTTTCTAATTCTATAGCCTTGATTAAATTTTCAAAATACATTTTTCTATAAGTCTTCTTTACTCCATTAGCAAGTGCGTAATCAAAATTAGGAATTGATTGACCACCGTGTTGATCGTTTTGATTTGCTTGTATAGCAATGGCTGTAAGAGCTGCATAGGTTGCAATATCATTTGGCTCTCTAATCGAACCATTACCTGTATTAAAGCCACCGTTAAAAAGCTTTGTTAAATCAATTTGACAACATGTTGTAGTCAAAGTCAAAAAATCTAAGTCATGTATGTGTATGTCTCCAGAGATATGTGCAGCTGAGTGAAGTGGGTTTAATACTAAACTATAGTTGAATTCTTTTGCTCCTTCTGATCCATATCGGAGCATCATGCCCATTGCTGTATCGCCATCTATATTTGCATTTTCTCTTTTTATATCTACATCTTTAGCGCTTTTAAAAGTTAAATCTTCATATACTTTCATTAATCGAGATTTAGAATTTCTGACTCTATTTCTTTCAGCCCTATATAAAATATAGCTTTTTGCTGTTCTTGCATGTCCATTTTCTATAAGTACCTTTTCTACAATGTCTTGAATATCTTCAACAGAAGGAATAACATCCTTATATAGCCTATCTGCTATTTCACTTACTTCTATTGCTAGTTGAGAAGCAGTATGAAAATCATTTCCTCCTTGCGAAAGAGCAGCTTTAAATATAGCATTTTCAATTTTATTAATATCAAATTCTGCTACTCTTCCATCTCTTTTCAATATTTTCTTTGTTGAGATAATTTTTTCTGTAATCATTTTTTCCTCCTTGCATATACTATATGTAGAACAG
>JAAYNG010000135.1 GCA_012520935.1 Tissierellia bacterium
GGGTTAAAAATGGTGATGAACTATTCATCGAAAAACTTGGAGTTGAAGAAGGCGAAAAAGTAACCTTCGACAAGGTGCTTTTAATCTCCAATGCTGGCAAGCTGGAAGTTGGCAAGCCATATGTTGAAAACGCAAAGGTGGAAGCTTCCGTTATTAATAATGGTAAAGCTAAGAAAATCATCGTTTTCAAATACAGGGCAAAAAAGAACTACAGAAAGAAAAAAGGTCACAGACAACCATATACGAAAGTTAAAATCGATTCCATTATAGGCTAATGAATAAGATTACAATTTTCAAAAAAGAAGATAGGATAGTAGGTTTCGAAATGCTGGGCCATGCTGGAGCTAGAAATGATAGAGGTGTAGACCTTGTCTGTTCTGCCCTATCGGTCCTTTCACAAAATCTAATTTTTTCTTTGATAGATATAGCGAAGATAAAAAAAGAATATATGTCAATTGAAGCTGACGAGAGGAAGGGTTATTTAAAACTCATACTTCCAGAAGAAGGCTCAATAGAAGAAGAAGTATTGATGAAATCATTTAAGCTTGGGGTTGAAACCCTGAGCGATACTTATCCAAAACATGTAAGAATCCGTTATAGGGAGGTGTAGTAATGAGATTATTTAATCTTGAATTCTTTGCATCAAAAAAAGGAGTGGGGAGTTCTAGAAATGGTAGAGACAGTAGGTCTAAAAGACTTGGTCTCAAAAGAGGAGACGGTCAAAGAGTCCTAAGCGGAAACATCTTAGTTAGACAAAGAGGTACAAAAATTCATCCGGGAACAAATGTAGGGAGAGGCGGAGACGACACTCTTTTCGCAACAGTTGACGGAGTTGTAAGATTTGAAAGAAAAGGTAGAGACAAAAAACAAGTAAGCGTATATCCTTTAGAAATCGCTGAGTAATAATATACCGTCTATCGCAATGCGTTAGGCGGTTTTTTTAGAGGTGTCTATATGAAAATCTCAACAGCAGGAGCTTCACATGGAAAAAAGCTTATAGGAATTTTAGAAGGTATGCCTTCAAATGTCCCTATTGACAATAGAATAATTGAGGAAAACCTTGCAAGACGAAGGCTAGTTTATGGTCGGTCTGAAAGACAGAAAGGCGAAAAGGATTTCTTTAATATTATCTCAGGAATAACATGTGGACGAACAAATGGTAGCCCTATAGGAATTGAAATCCCCAACTCTGTAAGGGATGTGGCGATAGATAGGCCAACCATACCTAGACCTGGACACGCCGACCTGGCAGGGCTTGTAAAATATAAGCTTGATGATACTAGAGATGTAATAGAAAGGGCTTCCGCCCGTGAAACAGCAGTTTCTGTTGCTTTAGAATCTATAGCAAGACAAATTTTAATCCCTCTAGGAATAGGAGTCTTTTCCTTCTCAAACCGAATAGGTGAAGTTTCCTCAAAAGACTATTACTCTACAAAGATTAATAAGGACTTTGTGTATACCTCTCCTGTCCGTGCCATTGACAAGGCTACCGAAGAAAAGATGATAAGAGAAATTGATGAAGCAAAAAAAAGAGGAGATAGCCTTGGTGGTGAAGTCCAAACCATAGTTTCTGGTCTAGCAATTGGTCTTGGGGACTTTACTGTCGGTCGTGAAAAGTTAGATTCAAAATTAGCAGGTCGGCTCTTTTCAATTCAAAGTGTAAAAGGAGTTAGCATTGGAAGAAACTTGTTTAAAGATAATATATATGGGCAAAATTACCAAGACTCTCCATATTACAATGGGAAAATTTCCCACAGGACTAATAATGTCGGTGGCATAGAGGGTGGGATGACCAATGGCGAAGACATTGTAATTGATGTAGCCCTAAAGCCAATACCTACTATGACTAGCCCGCTGGATTCCTTTGATATTAAAAGCAAAGAAAACTCAAAAGCTATATACGAGAGGTCAGATGTTTGTCAAGTACCATCTGCCACTACTATTATCGAAAATGCTACAGCCTTCGTTATTGCCAATGAGGTGTTGAAGAAATTTAGTGGAGATTCCCTTGAAGAAATTATTTTCCATTTTGAAAACTGGAGGTCTATATGAGTTTTATTGGAAGATATTCCCCTCCCGGGGACAAGTCTATAACCCATAGAATACTAATACTTTCAGCAATTTCTAAAGGAAGTTGTAAAATTGAATATGCACTTAAGGCTGACGATACAATGGCAACCCTCAATGCCCTTAAAGCAATGGGAGTTGAGTTTGATGTTGAAGAAAACATTATAGTAAAAGGAGTTGGGCTTAAGGGTTTAAAAAGACCAAAAAGTGAAATTGATTGCAAAAATTCTGCAACTTCCATGAGGCTGCTGGCAGGGATTTTGGTTGGGCAGGACTTTGATTCCATACTAATTGGCGACAAGTCCTTATCAAAAAGACCAATGAAGAGGATTATTGAACCATTAACACTTATGGGGGCAAATATTAAATCAGATGACAATGAACACCCTCCCCTATTCATAAATCCTTCCGAAGGTCTTCACCCAATAGAGTATGAGCTTACAGTTCCCTCTGCTCAAGTTAAGTCCGCAATAATGCTGGCATCACTTTACACAGGCGAAGTGTCTACGATATTTGAAAGTAAAGAGTCCAGAAACCACACAGAGATGATGTTGGACTACTTCTATAGTAATGACTTTAAAGTAGATGAGTATACCGTACCAGGTGATTTTTCTTCAGCAGCATTTTTTATAGCAGGCGCCCTATTGTCAAAGGGGTCGGAATTGTTAGTTGAAAATGTTGGCCTAAATCCAACCCGTATAGGTCTTCTTGAAGTGTTGCAAAGGATGAATGCCAATATAGATGTTCAAGATATTAAATTAAAAAATAATGAGTTGGTTGGCAACCTTCTAATTAAACATTCAAGCCTAGACGGCACAGAGGTCTATTCTGAAGAAATACCAACCATGATAGATGAAATCCCAATGCTTGCCATATTAGCAGCCTTTGCCAATGGCGAAACAATAATTAGGGACTTGGGAGAATTAAGGGCAAAGGAAACCGACAGGCTCCAAGCTATATTTAGTGCACTTGATGCACTAGGTGTTGATGTAAGAATTGAAGAAGACGACCTTTACATTAAAGGCGGTAAAATCAAACCTGCCATACTTAATGCTGAAGGAGACCACAGACTTGAAATGGCCTTTGAAATCTTAAAGGCAGTTTCAAAAGTTGATATTGAGATCAGGGGTGGAAATGTCAGTTCCGTTTCCTATCCTGACTTCTATAAAGATTTTAATAAAATTTGGAGGACAAAATGAAATTTTCTAAGTATATTGACCACACACTTCTTGCCACAGATGCAAAGAAGGAAGATATTATCAAGCTATGCGAAGAAGCAAAAGAATATGACTTCTATTCAGTTTGCGTTCAACCCTATTATGTAAGCCTTGCAAAGGAGTGCTTAAAGGATTCAGATATTAAAGTGGCCTCAGTAATAGGCTTTCCCCAAGGACAAAATAAAACAGATACAAAATTATTTGAAGCTGTCCGTGCTGTCCACGACGGGGCAGATGAACTTGATATAGTAATAAATGTAGCTGCAGTAAAAAATAAGGACTATGACTATATAAAAAATGAAATGAAAGTTTTGAAAAAAACAGAAGCTGTCTTGAAATTTATAATTGAAACCTGCCTTCTTACAAGGGATGAAATTGAAAAGATATGCGAAATCGCATTGGAAATAGAAGTTGACTTTTTAAAAACTTCAACAGGTTTTTCTAAATCAGGTGCAGACTTAGAAGATGTAAAGCTGATGAAGAGTATCTTAGGAGATAAGGTTAAAATAAAGGCATCGGGCGGCATCGGAGACTACGAAAAGGCTAAATCCTTCGTTGATGCAGGCGCTTCAAGACTTGGAGCCAGCAAAGGGATACAAATATTAGAAGGTATAAAGAATGAATAGGGTCGCCTTTGAAATATTTGGCCTTCCGATAATGTGGTATGGGATAATCATAGCCACAGCAATGGCTATAGCCTACTTCTTAGTAGTCCATCTTGCAAAAAAGAAGGGGATTTCTGAGGAAATAATAACCGACTGGTTCCTTTGGACAATCCCACTTTCAGTCATAGGGGCTAGGATTTACTATGTAATCTTTGAATGGGAAAACTACAAGGGAGACTTCTTTAAAATAATCAATATTCGAGGTGGCGGATTAGCCATCCACGGTGGAATCATTACAGGTATTATAGTTACAATAATCTTTTGCAAAAAAAAGGGATTGAGCTTTTGGTCATTTGTAGATTTAATTGCCCCTGCCCTAGTCCTTGCCCAAGGGATAGGCAGGTGGGGAAACTTCGCCAATCAGGAAGCCCATGGAGGCCCAACAGACCTGCCATGGGGAATAATGATAGAAGGAGTAAAAGTACACCCGACTTTCTTCTATGAATTTGTAGCCAATGTAGGAATTTGTATCTTCCTTCTTTACTATTCAAAAAAGAAAAAATTTGAAGGGGAACTATTTTTAATCTATGTCTTCCTATATTCCTTTTTCAGGTACTTTATAGAAGGATTAAGAACTGACTCCCTATATGTAGGACCATTTAGAACAGCCCAATTGGTAAGTGCAATTGGAATGGGTGCAGCAGTTGGGATATATGCTCACAGAAGAAAAAAGTATAGTAAATAGCAATCTTATATTGATCATTTAAGTACACACCCTTTTAGGGAGTGTACCTAAATGACCAGCAGATGTATTCAAATAAAAAAACCTGCAATCGCAGGCTTTTTTATTTATATAAACTTCCTACTCCTCTTCTACTGCTGGCACTTCAACAGGCTCTTCATTAAGTGCTCTTTCATATTCCTCTAAGATTGCTGTTTGAATTTTGTTTCTTGTCTCTGAGTTAATAGGATGAGCTATGTCTCTAAAGTCCCCGTCACCCATTTTTCTCGAAGGCATTGCTACGAACAATCCATTTTGTCCATCAATAACCTTAATGTCATGAACAACAAATTCATCATCAAAAGTAATTGATACAATAGCTTTCATCTTACCTTCGTCTGAGATTCTTCTAAGCCTTACATCAGTGATTTGCATTATGCCTACCTCCTAATATGATTTTAATTGTTGAATGTATTAAACATTCCCAAACTCCCTTATTCATTTAATACAATAAAAAGAAGGAAAATCCTTTAATTATTTTAAATAATTTTAAATTTATTGCTTTTTAATAAAATTAACCATATCACTATTTTCAAATTAACTAAAAATTAGACTTGAAATATTGAATAATTAAAGGAATTCTGTTATAATATCGACCAAAGGGGGAATGAATGTGGACGACGCATTTGGGCAGATAATTATTATTATAATATTAACTGCTGTAAACGCATTTTTCGCTGCGGCGGAGATGGCGATTGTATCCATAAATAAGAACACATTACAAAATTTAGTAGACGAAGGAAACGAAAAGGCAGTCAGGCTGCAAAAAATTTTAAAGGAACCAACCAGCTTCCTTTCAACAATTCAAGTAGGTATCACCTTAGGAGGATTCTTCATGTCATCTTCCACAGCAACCAATGTATCTCTTGGTATAGGAGAATGGTTGATTGGCATGGGAGTACCTTTTGGAAGAACCATTGAAATATTCCTTATCACTTTGGTGCTTACATTCTTATCCATAGTATTTGGTGAAATGGTGCCAAAGAGAATAGCACTTCAAAACGCAGAAAAAGTTGCCTTATTTAGCGTAAATGGAATTTCAAGGATACAGAAAGTATTTAAACCATTCGTAAAGCTAATTTCTATTTCAACGACAACAGTTCTAAAAGTCACAGGCTTCCATCAAGACAGTATAGAAGAACGAGTCTCTGAAGAAGAAATCAAATCAATGATTAAAGTAGGACAAGAACAAGGATTGTTCAATATTGAGGGCGAGGACATGCTCATAAGCATCTTTGATTTTGATGATAAGTCAGCTTACGAGATAATGACACCAAGGACAGAAGTGTACGACATAGATTACGATGAATTCGATCGTACAGACATACAAGAAATACTTAAAACAGGTTATTCAAGAATTCCTGTTTACAAAGATTCTAACGACAATATCATTGGAACCCTATATATAAAAGACATATTTGTAAACTATTCAAAGTATGACTTTGAAAAGATTGTAATAGACGAAATAATAAAAGAGCCTTACTTTATACCGGAAAGCAAAAAGATAGATATGCTCTTAACTGAACTACAAACATCAAAAAACCATATAGCAATTGTAATTGATGAATATGGTGGTTTCTCTGGAATTGTAACCATAGAAGACATTATAGAAGAAATCGTTGGCGATATAGATGACGAATACGACTATACACTTATACCAATCAAGAAAATTGGGCACAACCACTATATAGTTGACGGTAGCTTGGACTTGGACGAAATAAATGACACTTTAGACATAAAGTTGGAGTCCGAAAACTACGAAACAATCTCAGGCTTATTCATAGAACTATTAGGATTTATTCCCGACGAAGATGAAAAAGAAATTTACGAAACCCGACAAGGCAATGTTCTCATGAAGTCCATAGACATTGGCGACAAAAGGATTCAAAGGCTTGAAATCATATTAAAAGAAACTGACTATGATGATAAGAATAAAAAAGAAACAGAAAATAAAAAAGATGAAGATTAAAATTGGGAGCGGACAAATTAGCCGCTCCCTTTTTTAATTTTACTATGGAATTTCAGGAAACTTATGGTACATAATAGAAATAGTTGCTTCATCCTTGTTATCAGTTATGCAAACTTTAAAGTCGGCTTCATAAGGAGAAATTACCCTTTGATTGTTAAGAATCAAAGTCTCCTTGACTTCTTGAATGTCATCATCACAAAAATACACAAGATAGTCAGCCTCTGATTTATCATTGATTAAAGAAAACTTTTTCATATCAACCTCCTATATTATTCCAATCTCAGCTCCTGTCTTTTTAAATATTTCAACAGCCCTATCCAACATTTCTTCAGTATGGGAAGCAGTTACCATACACCTTAACCTTCCAGTACCAACAGGTACAGTTGGGAATACAATACCCGAAACAAAAACTCCATTTTCCAATAACTTCCTAGAAAATTCCATAGTCTTAGCCTCTCCACCAACCATAACCGGTGTGATTGGAGTTTCACTATGACCTATATCAAAACCGGCACCAGCCATCTTACCCTTAAAGTACTCGGCATTTTTCCAAAGCCTGTCAGTATATTCAGTAGTTTCCATAAGCATTTTAATAGCTTCAGTAATAGCAGCAATAGAGCCCGGAGGTAGTGCAGTGCTGAACAATACAGGTCTTGCCCTGTGGACTAGCCACTCATACATGGCATTTGACCCTGCCACATAACCTCCAATAACACCAATAGCCTTTGATAGTGTACCAATTGTGAAGTCAATCCTGCCATGAAGCTTGAAGTGGTCAACAGTTCCCCTTCCACTTTCACCAAGAACACCAGACCCATGGGCATCGTCCACATAGGTCAAGCATTCATATTTTTCAGCGATGTCAACAATTTCCGGTAGCTTTGCAATGTCCCCATCCATAGAGAAAACACCGTCTGTAATAATCAAAATGTTCCTATACTTATCCCTGTTCTCCTTGATAACCCTCTCCAAGTCGTCCATATCCGAATGCTTGTAGATAGTCTTTTTAGCCCTTGACAACCTAGAGCCGTCAATAATAGAAGCATGGTTTAACTCGTCTGAAACTATTAAGTCCCCATCTTCAGCAATGGCTTGAATAGTACCGGCATTGCAGTTAAAGCCTGATTGGTAAACAAAGGCCCTTTCTTCTCTCTTAAACTTAGCAAGCAGTTCTTCCAATTGCTCCAAGATATCCATATTTCCAACAATAGTCCTCACAGCCCCTGCACCAACACCATACTTTTCAGTCGCCCTTATAGATGCCTCTTTCATTCTTGGATGGTTGGCAAATCCCAAGTAGTTATTAGAAGATAAATTAATAACCTTCTTGCCATTCAAGTCAACCTCAGCCTCATTTGCACCTGAAAGGACGGGTAGCCTCCTGTAAACCCCATCATCTTTTAACTTTTGAATATTATCTTGAAGAAACTTCAAATCATGAACACTCATAAAAACCTCCCCTTATAAAAATATTCTATTGCTTTACTTACCCCAACATTTTCATCTTCAATCTTATTTATCTCATTATAATATTCCCCTATCCCCCTATTTGTAAGATTGATAATCAAATTTCTCTTTAAGGCCTTTACCCCTCTCCAGCTCCCTGCAATCATCCCATACTTATTTTGAAATTCCTTATTGGACATAGTTAAAATATCTATTGGGTCATAACTGGGAACCTTATCTAATAAAAAATCTTTCCCATCACTCTCCAGAGCTGACTTGTTATAAGGGCAGACATCTTGGCAGATATCGCAGCCATACAGAGAATTAATCAAGCCGGACTCTTCAAAGGTCAAAGCACCCTTCCTTTGAGTTAAGTAAGAAATACACCTGTTGGGATTAAAAACACCTTCACTTAAAGCACCACTTGGACAGGCTTTAATACACAAGTCGCAAGTGCCACAGTCCACATTAAGCCTCTTACTAGGCCCAATTTCAAGGTCGGTTAAAATCCCAGCAAGATAAATAAAAGACCCATAAGTCGGATTAATCACTGAAGAATTCTTGCCATAAAAGCCAATACCGGCATCTACTGCAATCTCCCTCTCTAATAGGGGGACCCTATCAGAAAAGGCAAAATAATCCCCACCATATTCTCTGCTTAACCTATCTACAAGGCTAGATAGTTTACCCTCCATCACAATATGATAGTCAAGCCCCTGGGAGGACTTAGAAATTGGAAAATAATTATCAGCCCTGCTAGGGAAATTATAGGAAATTGCAAGAGAGATAATAGACCTATATGTCGGAAGGTAGGCCTTAGGATATAGCCTCTTATTTATATCTTCCTCCTCGATAGAAGACTCAAGGCTCTTTTTCTTCCTTTCTATTAAGAGGCCTTTAAGCCTAGCCAAACTTTTGCCATCTGAAATACCTACAAGGTCAAAGCCAGCTTCCCTTGCCATTACTTTTATCTTTTCAAACATATAACCACCTATAATATTCTACCATAAAAACTTGCTTATGGTTTATTTTATGTCTTTTTCTAAGTCTCCTATTGATTTTTTAATTATAGGCTTTTCTAGCTCTTTAGCTTCAGAAAGTCGTATTATGGTCATTATATATAAGTTTAGACAATAAAAAAGGGGACCAAACCCCCTTTTAAATTAATATTGCCCTGCTTAAGACCATAAAACATCTTATTTAAATCCAATTGTCCCATCAGCCTTACGCTCAACTTCACCTGGAAAAATCCTCCATTCTTCACCGCTATCAATTCTTACATAGTAGCCATCGGTAGTTGCCCCCACTCCAGGGACATCTGAAAACATCCATTTTACAGAATCATAATCAGGGTCTTCATTTAGGTGGTTTGCCATAGCAGTCTGAAAATCTCCTGTAGCACCTGTCTTAATAATTTTCGTTGCATTCACAGGTGTATGTCCTTCTGCAATTGCCAGTATTACTACAGCTTTTAGCGACCTAACATTTGCGTTATGGGTAGCTATTGCTGCATTTGTTCTTACATTAGCAAAATTTACTACAACTATTGCAATAAGTATTGCTAAAATTGCGATAACAACAAGGAGTTCCACCAGGGTAAAGCCCTTTCTCTTACCAGATGACTTGTATTTTTTTGGAAACATA
>JAAYNG010000022.1 GCA_012520935.1 Tissierellia bacterium
AAAAGATTGGTTGAGAGCGTAAAAAATGGAGAAGAAAGGGAATATAAACTGCCGACCGGTATCACTGCTGACCTTAGGGCCTACCAGGTGAGGGGCTACCAATGGATGAAAAACCTGCAAGAGTTTGGCTTTTCGGGGATACTGGCAGACGAGATGGGTTTGGGTAAGACACTGCAAGCCATTTGCTTTATAAAGAGTCTTATCGATGAAGGCGAGGGAAGTGCTGTAGTTGTTGCTCCGACCTCTACCCTTTACAATTGGCTTTCTGAGTTTGAAAGGTTTGCACCAAGCCTTAAGGCGGTAATAGTCACAGGAACAGTTCCGGAAAGAGAAAGGATAATCAAGGAATATGCCGATGTATATATAACTTCTTACCCACTCTTAAGGAATGACTTTAACCAGTATGATGAAAGGACCTTCTCAATAATTGTGGCAGATGAGGCACAGTTCATTAAGAACCACGATTCACTTTCTGCCAAGGCGATAAAAAAGGTTAGGGCTAAGAACAGGTTGGCACTTACAGGGACTCCAATAGAGAACTCCTTATCAGAGCTGCATTCTATTTTTGACTTCCTTATGCCGGGATTTCTTTTATCAAGAAAGAAGTTTCAAGAATTATACGAAAAGCCCATTATCAGAGAAGGGGACAAGAAGAAGACAGAAAAGTTAAAAAACCAGATTAAACCCTTTATCCTAAGGAGGCTAAAAAGAGATGTATTAAAGGAGTTGCCTGACAAGATTGAACAGGATATTTTAATCGACCTTAATGATGACCAAAAGGCTCTATACTTATCCTACTTGAGTCAGGTTAAGGGAGAATTGGAAGGGGACATTGAAGAACAAGGCTTTAACAAGTCCAGGATAAAGATACTGGCAGCCCTCACCCGGCTAAGGCAAATTTCCATCGACCCTGCAACCTTTATAGAGGGCTACGATGGCGGGTCTGCCAAGATAGATGCCCTTATGGAGTTGTTGGATACTATATTTGAAGCCGGCAGCAGGGTCCTCTTGTTTTCATCCTTTACCAGTGTATTAAAAAATATCCAGAAAGAGTTTGAAAAAAATGGAATTGAGTATAAATATTTAGATGGTTCAACTCCTTTGATAGATAGAAAGAATGAGATAGAAGCCTTTAACAAAGGGGAGGGGGACATCTTTCTGATTTCTCTAAAGGCAGGAGGTACAGGTCTGAACCTAACTTCTGCAGATACTGTAATCCACTTTGACCCTTGGTGGAATCCACAGGTGGAAAACCAAGCCACGGACAGGGCACACAGGATAGGTCAAGAAAAGACAGTTCAAGTTATCAGGATGATAGCCAGAGGGACTATCGAAGAGAGGATTAAGGAACTACAGGCCTTTAAGAGGGACTTGTATGATAAAATTATTGAGGACGGAGAAACCTTAATTTCTAAGTTATCAGAAGATGAAATAATGTCACTATTTGAAATGGAGGAAGGTCAATGGAAAAGGTAGAAATTAAAGACTTATATGAATTTAAGTTCTTATCAGGAATGGAAAAGTCAAAGGACGATAAGCTAATCGCCTTTGAAGTAGCTAGGGCATTGGAAGATGACAATGGCTATAAGACCAATATTTATTTATTGGATGTTAAAAAGAATGAAATTAGCAAACTTACAGGCAGTGACGACCACATCAGCTTTTGGCTGGATAAAAACAACCTAGTCTTTAGCTCTAAAAGGGATGCGAAGAAGGACGAGGAAGACTTTCCTAAGTCTAAGTTCTTCCATATAGATGTGAGAGGTGGTGAAGGGGAAGAATTTTTAGAAATCCCTTTACCTGTTGGGAGCATCAGAGACTTGGGTAAGGACTCTTACTTGATTTCATATAGGGACGACACCAACTACAAGGATGTTTCGGAACTTGGAGACGAGGAAAAGAAGGCTCTTGCCAAAGAAATAAAGGACAACAAGGACTTTGAAGTCTTGGAAGAAATTCCTTTCTGGTTAAACGGAGGGGGCTTTACTTCTAAAAAGAGGTCAAGGCTTGCCATTTACAATGCCAAGAAGAAGGCTATAACAAACCTCACTGAAAGGGAGTCAAGCTATAATATTCTTGACCTGTCGGAAGATAAGAAGTTTGCCTTGGCTATGAAGAAGACCAATACAGGCAGGATGTCTGTATTTTCTAAACTTACCATAATTGACCTGAAGACTAAGGAAGTTAAAGAAATTGGTTTTGATACGGACTTTGCCTATTATGGAGCAAGGTTCTTAGAGGATAGGATTATCTTTTTTGGCCACGACGGGAAAAAGACAGGCATCAACGAGGACCCTAAGTTTTATTCCATGAAGCTTGATGGAACTGATATTAAAAAATTAACCGACCAGGTAAATATGGGTTATGGAGTGAACACAGATGTAATCCTTGCCGGTTCTGAAACAATTAAGGTTGTTGGGGATAGGCTTTACTACGCATCGGGCGTGGGCTTTAACCAAAACCTTTATTCAATTTCCTTGAAGGGGGATATTAGGGAAGAGTTAACTGTTTCCGGCTCCATTGAAGGCTATGAAGTGATTGGGGATACTATTTACTTCTTAGGCATGTTGGATTCAAGGTTAATGGAAATATATAAGTATGAAAAAGGTGAGATTACTCAAATTTCTAAACTTAACGAGGACTACTACAAGTCCCACTATATTCAAAAGCCGGAACACTTCACCTTTAAGTCTAATGGGGCAACCTTGGATGGTTTTGTAATTTACCCGGTCAACTATGAAAAGGGTAAGAAGTATCCAGGACTTTTAGAAATACACGGAGGGCCAAAGACTGCCTATGGCACAGTTTTCTTCCATGAGATGCAAGTCTTTGCATCCCAGGGCTACTTTGTATTCTTCACAAACCCTCATGGGTCAGACGGAAGGGGGGATGCCTTCTCTGATATAAGAGGGAAGTATGGTACTATAGACTACGAAGACCTGATGAACTTTACAGATGTGGTATTAGAGAAGTTTCCGGACATTGATGGAGAAAGGCTTGGTACATTGGGCGGGTCCTATGGTGGCTTTATGGTCAACTGGATAATCGGCCATACAGACAGGTTTAAGGCTGCCTGCTCACAAAGGTCCATTGCCAATTGGATTTCTAAGTTTGGGACTACGGATATAGGCTACTATTTTGTAGATGACCAACAGGCAGCAACTCCTTGGTCCGACCCGGAAAAGCTATGGTTCCATTCCCCTATGAAGTATGCAGATAAGGCCAAGACGCCGACCTTGTTTATCCACTCTGAAGAAGACTATAGGTGCTGGTTGCCGGAGGGTATTCAAATGTTCACTGCCTTGAAGTATTTTGGTGTAAAGGCAAAGCTCGTTATGTTCAGGGGCGAAACCCATGAGCTGTCAAGGTCTGGGAAACCTAAGTCAAGGGTCAGAAGGCTTAAAGAGATGCTTGATTGGTTCGAGGGTGAGTTAAAATGAAAAAAATAGGCATATTATCAAGCGGTGGTGATGCCCCCGGAATGAACGCCGCCATCCGGTCCATTGTAAGGTCTACAATATACAATGGTGGGGAAATATATGGAATATACGATGGTTATAAGGGTTTAATGGAAGGGGCGATTGAGGAGATGAATGTTTCCTCAGTTGCCGACATAATCCACAGGGGAGGGACCATCCTAAGGACCTCCCGGTCTAAGGAATTTATGACGGAAGATGGTTTGAAAAGGGCTGTCAATGTGGCAAAGGTTTATGATTTAGATGGAATTATAGTCATAGGTGGAGATGGGTCGGGAAGGGGTGCCTTGTCCTTAGCAAAGGAAGGAATCAAGACTTTTTTGATACCCTCCACCATAGATAATGACTTGGGCTACACGGACTACACTGTCGGTTTCATGACAGCGGTAGAAAATGTAGTTGATGCCATTTCTAAGATTAGGGACACGTCGGGCTCTCACGGTCGGGCAAATGTTATAGAAGTTATGGGGAGAAGGTGCGGGGACCTTGCCATCTATTCAGGACTTGCAGGCGGGGCGGAGTCTATAATAATCCCGGAAATGCCCTATGACCTTGCTCAAATTTCAAAGACTGTCCTAAGGGGTGTGAGAAGGGGGAAGAAACACCATATTATAGTCCTTTCAGAGGGTGTGGGCAATGCCTATGACATAGCCAAAGAAGTCCAAGAGAACACGGGAGTAGATACAAAGGTATCCGTTCTTGGCTACATCCAAAGAGGGGGGACACCCTCTTCCTTTGACAGGATTTTAGCTGCCAACTTGGGGGCAAGGGCTGTAGAGCTTGTCTTTTCAGGTAGGGGGAATATGGCAATTGGAACAAAGGACGGGGCTATAATGGAGATGGACTTGGAAGAGGCATTAAATACTAAGAAGGACCTGGATGGTGAGGTATATAACTTGGTAGAGAGGTTATCCATATAGGGGGTTATTATGAAAAAGACAAAGATTGTAGCAACAATTGGGCCGGCGTCCGAATCAGAAGAAGTATTAAAGGAGTTATTTGAAAATGGACTTGATGTTTGCAGGCTTAACTTTTCCCACGGGACCCATGAGGAACACCAAAAGAAGATGGATACCATAAAAAAGGTAAGGGAAGAGATGGGACTTCCAATACCTATTATGTTGGACACCAAGGGGCCTGAAATCCGTCTAAAGGACTTTAAAGACGGTGTGGTGAACGTTGTTGAAGGGGATGTTTTCACCCTGACTTCAAGGGAGGTCGAAGGAGACAATACAATTGTCTCTGTATCATATGACAGGCTTGCCCATGATGTTTCTGTTGGCAACCTTATCTTGATAGATGACGGTCTTGTGGAGATGAAGGTGGAAGAGATAGATGGACTTGATATTAAATGTAGGGTTTTAAATTCAGGTGAACTGAAAAACCACAAGGGGGTCAATGTTCCCCATGTTAAGATTAATTTGCCTGCTGTTTCTGAAAGGGACTATGAGGACCTCTTATTTGGTATAGAAAACGATATTGACTTCATTGCAGCTTCATTTGTAAGACATGCTGGAGACATACTTGAAATCAGAAAGGTCTTGGAAGAACATGGTGGAGAGGGTATTGAAATCATAGCAAAGATAGAAAACCAAGAGGGGGTTGACAATATTGACTCAATCCTTGAAGTTGCCGACGGCTTGATGGTTGCCAGAGGGGACTTGGGGGTTGAGATTGATGTTGAGGACATCCCACTTGTGCAAAAGCTACTTATTAAGAAGGCAAATGAGATGGGAAAAAATGTAATCACAGCCACACAGATGCTTGACTCCATGATTAGGAATCCAAGGCCAACCAGGGCGGAGGTTACTGACATAGCCAATGCAATTATCGACGGGACTTCTGCCATTATGCTTTCGGGGGAAACCGCCTCCGGTAAGTATCCTGTTGAGGCTGTTAAGACCATGAGGAAAATAGCCTTAAGGATTGAAGACAGCATTGACTATGAGGCAGGCTTGAAGAATTTGAAGGATGAGATGACTACAACCTTTGCCATAGGCAAGGCAACTGCTCAAGCAGCCTATGACTTGAATGTTAAGGCAATTATCACTGCGACATCTTCAGGCTATACATCAAAGGCGATTTCCAAGTTTAGACCAAAGGCGCCGATTATCGCAGCCACTACAACAGAAGCTGTAAGAAGGAAATTATCTCTAGTTTGGGGAGTGTATTCTGTTTTGTCTGAAATAACAGAGAAGACTGACGAGGTAATTGATGAGTCCTTGAAGGCTGCCATGGATGCCGGATACATTGATGCAGGAGATGTGGTGGTCATAACTGCAGGTGTTCCGGTTGGCATTGCAGGTTCAACCAACCTCTTGAAGGTCCATACAATAGGAAGGGTCCTTGGTAAGGGCATGGGAATTGGACAAAAGTCTTCCTATGGAAGGATTTGTGCAGTGAAAGATGTGGAAGAACTAATAGAAAACTTTAGGGATGGGGATATTATTGTGACCCAGGCCTTTGACAGGGATATGACCAAGTTTGCAGGCAGGTCAAATGGTATAATTGCAGGAGAGGGTGGGCTCACATCACCGGCAGCCATAGTTGGACTAAATCTTGGGGTTCCAACAATTGTAGGCTTTGAAAACTCCCTTGACCAATTACGAACAGGAGACTATATTACACTGGATGCAAAAACAGGCCAGGTCTTTGCAGGTGAGGCAAGGGTATTGTAATTAGTATAAGCCAGTTAGGAACATGACTATATGTTACAGGCAGGTCTTCGCAGGAAAAGAAAGAGTATAGTAGTTTTATATCCCACTTAGGATTGATTTCTTAGGTGGGTTTTTCTGTAAAGATATTTCGTTGCAGCGAAATTAAATCAGAAAATCGAAAGATATTTCGCTGTGGCGAAATTATTCTTTAAATATTGTTATATTTCGATTATAAAAGAAATTGATTAAGAGTTTGAACATAAAAAAGAGCGTAGATTAATCTCTACGCTCAAATTTTACCTATAAACTATAAACTTTATACCTTTCTATCCTCGATTGATAGACCGTGTTTCTTACCATAATTTACTGTTACCATTGCATAAACTATTGTGATGATACCTGCTACGATGTAGCTTACCATGAAGTCTTCTCTTCCAAAAATTCTGTCTAAATTGAAACCGATTTTTGCATTTAATATAAAAGATATGGTTACAAAGGTATAAAACATGCCAGGAATCAAAGACACAATGTAGTTTTTATTATGAATTAACAAGTATACACTGATCATGCTTAGGGCAAATATTGCTACAAATTGATTAGTAAATGCGAAATATCTCCATAGCATTCCAAATCCTGATGGTGAAAGTTTTGCCCAAACCAGAATTACAGCAACAAGCGCAAAGATTGCTCCACTTACACTCACACGCTTCTTCCGGTCAACTTGATCGATATTAAAGTGCTCAGCAACCATTAGCCTTAGTCCACGAAGAGCAGTGTCGCCTGATGTGATAGGTAGTACAACAACACCAACGATTGCAAAGTATGCTCCAATATTACCCAAGAATTCACGGCTGATGTTACCAATCATTAAAGTTGCAGGAGTATCTGTTGCAACCCCTTTATTAAATAGAACCATTGCACCTGCAGCCCAGCACATAGCTATGAAGCCTTCTAAAAGCATCATGTTAAAGAATGTTGTTCTTCCTTCTTTTTCGCTTGAAACTGAACGAGAAATCAAGGTTGCTTGGGTTGCATGGAATCCACTCAAAATACCGCAGGCTACTGTGATGAAGAATATTGGAATCCAAGGAGTTCCAGTCATATTTTGAAGAGGAATATTTGCAAAATCTACATTTGTAAGGTGTTGTAGATTCATAAGAACACCTATAAAAACTCCAACTGCACTGACTATCAATGCAAGACCAAATACAGGATAAACTTTACCTATAATCTTATCTATAGGGAAAAGAGTTGCTATCAAGTAATAAGCAAAAATACAAGCATATACAATCCAAGTTGTAGGATTTGATGCAATTGCCTCTTGTCCCATCAAGTCTTTTACGATTAAGTCTCCAGGAGTGTAGATAAATACTGCACCAACCAAAAGCATAAGAAACATAATAACAACATTATAAAATCCGTAAGTTTTATTGCCTAAATATTTTTTAATCATACGGGGCATTTGGGCACCGTCATTACGCAGTGATATCATTCCACTAAAATAATCGTGCATTGACCCTGCCAAAACATTCCCGATAGGGATAGTTATAAAGGCCAAAGGTCCAAATAAGATACCTTGGATAGGTCCAAGGATTGGTCCTGTACCTGCAATGTTTAAAAGTTCAATCAATGAGTTTTTTAACTTATTCATAGGTACATAATCTACGCCGTCTTCCATGGCTGTCGCAGGTGTTTGACGGTCATCCGGTCCGAAGACTTTTTCGCAGTATTGTCCGTAAACTACCCCACCTACTACAAGGATAGCTAATCCAATAAAAAAAGTAATCATATAATTTCGCCTCCTACATTCCGATGCCGAAAATACCTCTATCGGCCTTCTTTTGAAGTATCATTTGGAGATGCTTCTTTTCTTCTTTTAATACTACTTTCATTTCCTTTGCTGCAAGATTAGGAAGGAGATTAATTATTTCTGATACATACATAACTGCATCGCGTTCAACTTTCTCACATAGGTCGAGGACTTGGCTCCTATCAATCAGATTTTTCGCCTTCTTAAGAAGTTCATCGCTATCTTTGAACATGTCGTTCTCAATTAAAAGGTCTAAATATTCAGAATACTCATCATCAATTTCAACCATTAGAGCTTCCGCATTGTTTTCAATTAACTTCCTGTACATGTGCTCATGGCGGAGCTCGTCTTCTGCCATGTTTAAAAAGAATTTTTCGCCAAACTTTGTGTTTTCAGCCAAAGACTTGTAAAGTTCAGCTACCTTACCCTCATTAGTTGCTATCCTTTCCAGCAACTTTGCTGCATTCCACTTCATAATACCAGCTCCTTTCATAAATTGTTATATTAGCTCATTCCTAATTTAAGATTAATATATCCCTTTTTTTTAATAAAGTCAAGCCTTATTTAGGATTAGACAATATTAAACCAAGTTTGAAAGCGGAGTTGACCCAAGGGTAGATTTGCAATAAAAACTTTTGGGAGGATGATACCATCCTCCCAAAGCAAAAATAAGCAAAATTTATGATTTTTTAGATTTTTGAGACAAAGTCAACAAGTTATAAGTGTGCATCTTACAGGATTTATATTTATCCATGAAAGTAATTGATTTTACTAAAAATATTATTTTTAGCTGTATTTACTAATTTCATTTCTTAAGTCACTAGACTTGTCTTTAAGAAGCTCGCTTTCTTCTTGAAGTTTAGCTATATTTTTTGTCTGCTGACCTGATGACTCTTCTACTTCGTTGGCTGCAGCAGCATTTTCCTCTGATACAGCTGACAATGACTCCATCATATTCAAGAGCATATTTTTTTGAGACTCTATATTTGCTACAGACTCCTTAATACGATAGGCCATGTTTCCAATATCTTTTATATTTATATCAATTTCTTCATATTGATTTCCTGCGTTTAAAACAATTTTTTCTTGATTTTCCACTAAATCAACCATTTCTTCCGTTGCCTTTACAGCATTGTTGGCATTTTCCAAAAGTATTTCAACATCTTGATTGATTGAGTCTGCCCCACTTCCAGACTGTTCTGCCAACTTAGCCATCTCGCCTGCTACAACACTAAATCCTCTTCCGGCTTCTCCGGCCCTTGCTGCCTCTATAGAAGCGTTTAAAGAAAGGAGTTGTGTTTGGTCGGAGATATTTCTAATTAAGTCACTGGCTGTCATGATTTTTTCGGAGCTAATTTGAGTTTTCTTGACTATCTCTGCTATTCCTTCTGTTATTGAATAATTTTCCTTAGACATCTTTTGCAGGTCGTTAATCAATTCTTTACCTTCTCTTGTGGCAGAGATTACCTTTTCAACTGTATCAGATGTATTATCTACTAGCTCATTATTTTCCTTGATGAGGTCTGCAAGTTTAACCAAGTTCTCTGTCCCATTTTGAGTATCATTTGCTTGACTTTCTGCTCCCGAGGATAGGTGTTCCATTGTAGAACTTATTTCATTAGAGGAACAACTGTCTAACTTAATTATACAATTCAAGAATTAAAAAACTTTATGGAATGGTTAATAAAAAAGACCTAGCTAGGAATAACCTAACTAGGCCTAATATTAAGCTTCTTCTGAAATAATATCCTTTACCTTCATAAGTCTTGTAATAGTTGCCCTTTCGTTTTCATCCAGCTTCATCATGATGAATTTAATAGTTTCTTGAAGATCTGGAATCATCCTATATTCAAGGGCGTTAACCCGCCTTCTTGACTTTTCAATTTCATTTGCCATTAGTTGGCAAGCCTTTTCAACAGCCGCAAGCTCTAGTAGCCTGCCCATGGCATTGTAAAGTTTTTCAATTGCAGTGTCCAGCTCTGCTGAGGTTTCTGTGAAACCATAGGGGAATATCGACCCTTCTTCGTCAGAACTTCTTTCAAATTTCATCTCCGGTATCATAACGCTCATTACATTTACCTCTTTGATGTCGACCTCTATCCTTTCCTTGGGGAAGGACACAGCCTCTTCAAGCATCTCCGGGCTCATAACTGCGCTGGCTACCAAGAATGAATTGAAGGCTTCTTGAAGTTCTGCCTCAACCGATTCCCTTAATGCTCTATTTTCTTTAATCCTATCAATGAATTGTCTCATAAGCTCATCTTGCTTGTCTTTCAAGAGCTTATGACCTCTGGAAGCTGTTGTAAGCCTCTTTTTCAGGTTAGATAGCTCCATTCTGGTAGGATTAACATTCATCTTAGCCATATAACCAGCCCCTTACTATTCTCTGATATCTTTGCCAAGATATTTATCGATATAAACCTCTTTGATTCTCTTAAGCTCTGACCTTGGTACTATTTCCAGCAACTTCCAGCCAAGTGCCAATGTTTCAAATATAGACCTGTCATTATCATACCCTTGGTTTACATATTCAGCGTCAAAGGCTTCAGCAAATTTTGCAAAGGCCTTGTCAGCTTCTGATAGGGCTGAATCACCTAGGATAACTTGCAATTCTCTGGCAGATATACCGGAAGTATAGGCTGCGTAGATTTGATTCATTGTATCAGCATGGTCTTCTCTAGTCTTTCCATCACCAATACCCTTATCCTTAAGTCTTGATAGGGAAGGTACTATATTGATAGGAGGTTCAATTCCTTTCTTATATAATTCCCTAGAAAGTATAATTTGTCCCTCTGTGATATAACCGGTCAAGTCTGGAATAGGGTGGGTAATATCATCCTCTGGCATTGTAAGGATAGGGATTTGGGTTATAGAACCTGTGTTTCCTTTAATCCTACCAGCCCTCTCATAAATTCCAGCCAAGTCAGTATACAGGTATCCAGGATAACCCCTTCTACCAGGAACTTCCTTTCTCGCTGCAGAGATTTCACGAAGAGCCTCTGCATAGTTAGTCATATCAGTTAGGATAACTAGGACTTGCATGCCCTTTTCAAAGGCCAGGTATTCTGCACAGGTAAGGGCCATCTTAGGAGTTGCAATCCTTTCAATTGCAGGGTCGTCTGCCAAGTTCATGAATAGGACAGCCCTGTCAATAGCACCAGTTTCGGTGAAGTTATCTATAAAGAATTGGGCTTCCTCGAAGGTGATACCCATGGCACCGAATACTACGGCGAACTTCTCGTCCTTACCAAGAACCTTTGACTGCCTTGCAATTTGAGCAGCAACTTGGTTATGAGGTAGACCTGAACCTGAGAATATTGGAAGTTTTTGCCCCCTAACCAGAGTGTTAAGACCGTCAATACAGGATATACCTGTCTGAATAAACTCTGACGGGTAGTCCCTAGAAAATGGGTTAATAGGGCTTCCGTTAATGTCCAGTCTCTTTTCAGGCATAATCTTAGGACCGTCGTCAATAGGCTCTCCAAGCCCATTAAAGACTCTACCTATCATATCTTCAGATACGCCAAGCTCTAGAGAGTGGCCCAGAAATCTTACTGTTGTTTCTGGAAGGTTTACGCCAGCAGTACCCTCAAAAACTTGGACCATTGCCTTGTCTTCACTGATTTCCAGAACTCTACCCCTTCTGATTTCACCGGTATGCATCTTAATATCGCATATTTCCTCGTATTTAATTCCCTCAACGCCTTCAACCATCATCAAGGGTCCTACTACTTCCTGAACACTTTTATATTCCTTAAGCATCTAGAGACCCTCCTTTCTCGATTAAAGCTCTTATTTGTTCTTCCAGTTCTTTCTTAACATCATCTATTTCTGAAATTTTTTCTTCCGGAATTTCTTTCATTCTAGAAATCCTGTCCATTACTGGTAAGACCATCATATCATTTACTAAGACTCCTTCAGCTAGTGCTTCGTTGCCTAGGTCTTGGTATGCCAGTATTACTTCCATCATCTTAAATTGCTTTTCCATAGAACAATAGGTGTCCACATCATGGAAGGCATTTTGTTGTAGGAAGTCCTCTCTTAAAGATTTAGCAACCTCTAATTTTAATTGGTCTCCTTGGGATAGGGTGTCCCTTCCTACCAGCCTTACAATTTCTTGTAGGCTTGATTCTTCTTGTAGTAAACTCATAGCTCGTTTTCTTTGGTCCGCAAATTTCGGGTCAACATTTTCATCCACATAGGCATCTATCTTAGCCTGATATAGTGAATATGAGTTCAACCAGTTGATTGCTGGGAAGTGTCTAGCATAAGATAGCGCATAGTCTAGAGACCAGAAAACCTTAACATTTCTAAGAGTTGCCTGGCTTACCGGCTCTGAAATATCCCCACCAGGTGGCGAAACCGCACCTATTACTGATAGGGCTCCTTCCCTGTCACTTGAACCATTACATATTACCTTTCCAGCCCTTTCATAATAGGCTGCAACCCTACTTGCAAGGTATGCAGGGTAACCTTCGTCACCGGGCATCTCCTCTAGACGACCGGACATCTCTCTAAGGGCCTCTGCCCATCTGGATGTAGAGTCAGCCATCATTGCAACTGAATAACCCATGTCTCTAAAATATTCACCAATAGTAAGCCCAGTATAAATAGAAGCCTCCCTCGCAGCAACAGGCATGTTTGAAGTGTTTGCAATAAGAACAGTCCTCTTCATTAGAGATGCACCTGTCTTAGGGTCTTCCAGTTCAGGGAATTCCATCAGTACGTCAGTCATTTCGTTCCCACGCTCACCACAACCAACATAGACAACAACTTCAGCATCTGCCCATTTTGCAAGCTGGTGTTGAACAACAGTCTTACCGGAACCGAAAGGTCCAGGAATTGCTGCAGTCCCGCCCTTTGCAACCGGGAAGAAGGTATCTATTACCCTTTGTCCTGTAATCAGTGGGGTTTCAGGGTCAAGTTTTTCCTTATATGGTCTACCCATACGGACAGGCCATTTTTGCATCATCATAACATCCTTGTCGCCACTATCTGTTTCTATTACACAAACAGTATCAACAACAGTATATTCACCTGATTTAATTTCCTTTACCTTGCCTGACACTCCAGGAGGTAGCATAATTCTATGTTCGATAACTTCTGTTTCTTGTACAGTTCCGATTATATCCCCTTCAGTCAATTCGTCACCGACATTAACAGTAGGTTTAAAATCCCATTTTTTTTCTCTATCAAGTGCATCAGCGTGTATACCTCTTACAAGATAGTTACCAGCCTTTGCTTCCAAGATATCCAATGGTCTTTGAATACCATCAAACATCGCCTCAATAAGCCCAGGTCCTAGCTCAACAGATAGTGGAGCTCCAGTAGTATAAACATTCTCTCCCGGTCCAATTCCTGCAGTCTCTTCATATACTTGAATTGAGGCTCTGTCTTCTCTCATCTCGATAATCTCACCGATGAGCTTATTGTCGGAAACTTCAACAACGTCATACACATTGGCCTCGTCCATCCCTTCGGCTACAACCAAGGGGCCTGAAACCTTTAAAATTTTACCAACTTTCAAGATAAGCCCTCTCTTTCTCTAAAAAATATTTGTCCCAACGGCCTTTTCAACATTCTCATTGATTTTTCTCATGCCCTCGCCAAGCGTACCCTTATTATTAGGAATAAGTACAATTGAAGGGACAACATCCTCTTCGTACTTTTTAATAGTCTCAGGTATTCTCATTGCGAGTTCTTCAGTGATGAATATAACACCATATCCGTCTTTAGCAAGACTGTCTACGCTTTTTCTGATCTCTTGATCAGTAAGAGGTGTTTGGACATCTACCCCTAATGCTTTAAAGGCAAGGACAGAGTCCTTATCTCCAATAACTCCCAGCTTATACATATCCATCACGCAACCTTTCTCTAATATCCTCGTTTGATAGGCCGTTAAGCTTCGAGGTGAGAATGATTCTCAAATTCTTTATTTCCGCTTCCTTTGATTGTAAATATGCGAATAATATCTCAGGGCCATAAGTAATACCCTTTGATTCTTTAACTCTATCCATCAGGTGGTTTTCCAAGGCCTTCTCAATAGCTTGAAGCCTACCTGTCATCCTATAATTATCCAACTCATCCTTGATAACTGAAGAAATGCTTGTAGTAAGCAGTCTTTCTAAGATTGTTTCAATGTCCTCATAATATATTGTTAAAAGGAACTCAGGGTCAACCCTGCCGGTATCAACCAGTATTCCCTTTACAAACTCCAAGTCCTTATGCTGATTCTTTGCCCTCAAGATGCTTTTTATATTAGAAACATCCGTAAGGTCCTTAGCATATTCAACAAATAGCTTAAAGTTCATCTTTTCAGCATACTTTAATGCTTCCTTTAAATAGAACTTATCCAGCATTATATCAATTCTTTGTGGGTCATTATACTTTTCATAGTCATCCATGACAGCCTTCACATAGTCCATAAACTCAACATCGTAGTTATAACTGCCACTCTTAAGCTGAGCCCTAACCTCAGTAGGGTCTACAGTTCCCAGTTTTGAAAGTATACCTGAAAAATCTTCCCCAAGTATATGTTCTTTTACTAGGACTTTAAGGTTATGGAAGCTGTATCTTAGGGTTTGGAAATTATATATATGCTTCCCTTGATTCATCTCTCTTACGGTTTCGTATGTTTTTGTAAGCTCCTCGTCCAGAGCCTGACCGTAGTTTCTTGGATCGTCGATTCTTGACAAGGGACCTTGGTAAACAGTTTCAGATAGCATTTTCATTGCTTCTTCGAAGTCTTTTGCTTCGGCCATCCTTGCTAAAAACTGTGAGTTTAAGAGTTTTGTCTCGTAAATTCTTACGGTTGCGGAACTTTGTATAAAGTCTTCTGCTTTCATAAGACAACCCTCCTATTCAAATAGTTTCTTTGCAACTTCTGCTTCCAAGTCATCTCTGTTAAAATCAATCAAGTCTTCAAAGGTGTAGTTGTAGTTAGTAGACCCTGCAGATACCAGGAAACCTGACTTCAAGTCATCTTTAACTTGAAGCTTTCCAGCTAGGCCAAGGCCTGCCACTGCTTTTTCATATTTTGCAGGAACAGATATTGTGTAATCTCCTGAAAGCTTTAACTTTTCTACTGCATTTTTTAAGAAGTCAGTATACTTGCCCTCGTCAAGATCTTTCATCTTGTCCTTTGCTAAATCAAACACCTTATCCATAATTTCTTGTTTTGCTGACAATATTTTATCTCTAGACTTAAGTTCTTCACCACTTACAATCCTTTCGATTATTTGTGCTGAATCCCTATCAGCCCTTTCCAATAAGCCTTCTTTTTCCTTTTCAGCCTTTTCAGTTTCAGCCTTTATAGCACCATTTGCCTCTTCCTTTGCCAGAGAGATGATTTTTTCTGCCTCTGCCTTTGAATCATTAATTATTCTTTCAACCATTGCCTCCAAATTAGACATTTTTTCACATCCTCTCTATACTTCACTGTATTATTGAACTCTAAATACAAGAAGAAGAGAAATTACGAATGCAAGAATTGCATATGTCTCAACCATTACCGCATAAATGATCCCCTTCGTTTGTTGAGGTTCGTTTTTAGCAAGTATGTTGATACCAGCTATAGAAACCTTAGCTTGTTCAATTGCTGAGAACAGTCCAACAAAACCGATAGGTAAAGCTGCCATAAATAAAGCTAGACCTGATTGAAGGCCCATTTCCGGAGTAAGCTTAAACATTGCAAGCAAACCGATTACAAATCCGTATAATCCTTGAGTACCAGGAAGAAGTTGAAGTACAAGAGACTTACCAAATTTTTCAGGTTCTTCAATAACAACTCCAGCCGCAGCCTGACCTGCAATACCTACACCAATTGCTGAACCTATACCAGCCATTAAAGTCGCAATTGCAACTCCTAAAATTCCAAATACAAAACCGCCGTGTTCAACTAAAAATTCCATCAGTAAAATCCTCCTTAAAATTAATTATATTCTATATATTCAGGTTCATGCCTGAATTTTTTAAATGCCTTTCCGCCACCCTCATAAAACTTACCGAAAAACTCTACATAGGTTAGCCTTGCTGAATGTACATAGGCGGACAGAAAACTTAAAAACATATTAAACAGGTGGAAAACAACAAATACAACTATTGCCCCTAACTTACCAACAATACCTCCACCCCAAAGCATGGCAGCAATAGTATTTACAGCAAAGGCTATATAGCCACCTGAAAGTCCTAAAGCCATAAGCCTTGAGTATGAAACGAAGTCTCCAACATATGAAGATATACCATAAAGCTCATATAGACCTCCAGCAAGCCTTCCGCCTATAGAATTTGAACTTCTTGCCCCAAACAGGACAATACCAACCATACCAATAATCATAATCCATTTAAAGATATTGGCAACCACTGGTGGGATTGTCGGAAGAGCTATTGATCCGATAAATACAATTGCCCCAACGAGGGCCATATACCAGAGCAATACATCATACACAGCATCCATCGGTTTCCCATCTCTTATGTTCATATAAGCCTTTAGGCCTAGTCCAAAGAAGATATGGACAATACCAAAGGCGATGGAAATTAACAAGACTGTCATGGAATCACTCGAGTCTAATATCGGTTTCCAAGGTAGTGGGACTATGCCTCCAAAACAGGAGGAGTATATTATTCCCCAAATAACCGTTGCAATTCCCAAGTAGCCAAAGAATCTTAAGTTCTTTTGCATAGACTTAGAAAACTTCATAAAATTAAGACCGACGAAAGAACCTAAAACTAATAATAGACCATAACCTAAGTCCGCTGCCATCATACCAAAGAAAAACCAATAGAATGGCGTTAAGAAAGGCGTAGGGTCAATCTCGTTATATCTAGGCAATGCATACATAGTAGTAAGTGTATCAAAAGCCTCTACTATTTTATTATTCTTTAATGCAATAGGTACATTCGGGTCATCCATATCAGCAGGCTTAATGTCCAAATGGTAACTCTTGCCAAGTGTCTTTTCTAAAAGATTTTTAAAGTCATCTTCCTTATTAGTCGGAACAAAACCCTTAATAAAGTTTATTCTTCCGGTTTCTTGGAACAATTCAGATGCTTCAAGCTTTACCTTTTCGTTTGCCAAGTATTCATAACGAAGTTTTAGACTTTCCAGTTCAGGGAGGAGATTTTTAATATCCCTCTCTGCAGTATTAAGATTTTTTTCCAGTTCTGAAATATGTTCTTTTATTTTTTCAACTTCACCGGCCGGACTATCTTTCCCATCTAGCCTGATTTCACTAAATTGCAAATCTCTTAATAGGTCCAGGACTTCATCCTTCGACTCATTTCTAAACATCACGAAGTATCTTGTATAGCCTTCGGTGTCAGATAAGTGTTCAAGATATACATCATCCCTGTTTTTTATTGCCTTTTCAAGCTCTATCCTGCCATTGTAGTGGACTTGTCCCAGCATTCTTTTGGTGTAGCTTGTATCTCCTAAAGAATCAATTCGTCCATCAAACCTCTCCCAAGGTCTATATTCTGCTATCTCTGCCTTTAAAGATGATATTTCATGCCTCAACTCGTCTCTTTTATGGACAAGCTTCATAAGGGAGTCATAGACCTCCTTCATCGATTCGCTTTCCTTCATTACTTCTTCAACACTTGTTTCTTTTTTCAATGCTTTTCCGTCTGAATAAGAATCTAGTATGCCAATGGCAGTCTTTAACTTATTCATGCTTTCGGATATGCCGACTAGGTCTGTAGACATGTCTGTAAGGTTTAGTTCTTCACCTTCTTCTGACTCATGAACAGAAAAGTGGACATCTTCAAAGGACTGAAGCTTATTTAAAAGAGTTTCCCTGTCATCTTTAAAACAAAGAAGGTTGAATTCACTCATTTTTACTATTGCCATACAAGCACCTTCTCTATCAGATAGTCACAAGCCTCTTCGAGCTTATCCTCTCCGAGCTTTAAAATTGAGTTTGACTTCTCCTCCCCGGCATTTACAATAGGGGTCGCCTCTTCCTCTCCTTTCTTAATGGCTTTTTCCTTGATTTCATTAACCTCTTCTTCCGCTAGCTTGAGTATTTTTAAATACTCGTCTTTGGCGTCTTGAAGACCTTTACTTTTAATTTCCCGGGCTTTATCTTTAGCCTCATCAATTACTTTCAAGGCTTCGTCTTCAGCATCCTGGACAAGTTTAATAGCCTTCTGTGCCATCCTCTCACCTCCAGTTGTAAATTCTTTACTCTAAAACTTGATTAAAAACTTTGCCACTTTTACTCCAATCAAATTTTAGGTATTTATCTAATTATACCACAAAACAAGAATGATTATCAATAAAATTGATTTCTTTGTGGCACAATAGAAGCATATTAAAAACCATATAAGCTTTTTTATCTCATTTCTACATTAATAAGTAAAACAATTTGAAGATTAATTAGAATTATTAATTCTATTAATTATAAAAAAAAGTTTTATTAATATTGAAAACCATATAATATATTGTCGGTAAATGTATAGTAATTGCTTAAGGAAATTTTGAAAATTATTTTATTCTTAGTTTTTTCGATAATTAACTCAAACTTTGCAGTTAAAAAGTTCTTCTTACCTCTGTCATTGAGAGGCTTTTAGCCTGAAGCAACCCACAAGTATATGGCTTGGATTGGATTGCTTTGCTTCGCTCGCAATGAAGATGTGCGAAGTTTTAACAATTAACTTATGGTAGACATTGAAAATGATGTTATGTATAATGATGTTATATATAATGAAAGAACTTTATAATTGATTTAAAATAAAAAGGGTGGTATTATTAATAATGAGGTGATAATTTTGAGAAAAGATTGGGATGAATACTTCATGGAGATAACAGAACTTGTGGCTTCTAGGTCAACATGCGACAGGGCTTTTGTAGGTTGTGTATTGGTTAATGGAGATAAGAGGATTGTGTCTACAGGCTATAACGGATCAATTGGTGGTAACCCTCATTGTTCAGAGATAGGTCACACAATGAGGGACGGTCATTGTATAGCAACAATACATGCTGAAATGAATGCCTTATTATACTGCGCCAAGGAAGGGATTTCAGTAAAGGGGGCGACTTGTTATGTCACACACTTTCCTTGCTTGAATTGTACCAAGGCACTAATCCAAGCAGGAATTAAAAAGATTATCTATCAAAATGACTATAGGATAGATGATTATGCAGTTAAATTGTTGGAAATGAATGGAGTAGAATATATTAAGTATGGAGAATAGATTGAGAGAGTAAAAACTAGCTATGTAAAAGGGCTGTAATTTTTTTAATGGGTTTAATAGTTAGTGTCATTTTATCAAACTTAATAAGATATATATAGCAATTCTATAATGAAATGCTATTTTTTTGTTGTATAATAGTTTGTGAATGAAAAAAAGTATTAAGAATACCACAATCAAATCAATAAAAGTATAGTTGTAAATTGTTGAAATTCACTGGTTTGCCATGCTTCGTTCGAGATTACAATATGCGGAATTAAATAAACCCTCGCTACTCGTTATTGTGAGGGAGCGATAGCGAGTGTGGCGATTCAGTAACAAAGGCATAAGTAATAATTTTTAATTTGCCTTAGGCTTTTAATTAACCTATAGGAAAAATTCAATAAGAGGGGGAATATAAAAAAATAAATGAAGATATTATTTGATTATGCTAAAAAATATAAAAAAGAAATTTTTCTGCAATTAATTTTTGCCAGCATATGGGTCTTTTCTCAACTTGTAATTCCAGGTTTTA
>JAAYNG010000136.1 GCA_012520935.1 Tissierellia bacterium
ATAACTACAGTGGAGTATCATCACATTATGTTATCTATAGGGTTACTAATTCAGCCGGTGTAGAAAGCAAGATTCCTTTGTCGATGGTACAAAAACTATCTAAGACCTACTTCTATATAGACAAGGGCTTCAATGGAAATGCGGAATATAGAATAGAGGCAGTGAGATGAGGAACTTCCCTGATATTGACAGGGTACAAGAAATGCTTGATGAAATTGCTATGGGTCTTCCAAAGGAATTTTTTGATGGGTTAAACAATGGTATAGTTTTAATTGAAGAAGAGAAGTTCCATCCTGAAACTATGATGAATTTAAGTAAGTTAAACATCATGGGTGAGTATGTGAGGGAGATAACCGGCAACTCTATAAGGATATATTATGGGTCATTTAAGAGATTATACGAAGGTAGCCCTGAGGCATATATTAAACTACGCTTGGAGGATACATTGCTTCATGAATTTCGCCACCACCTAGAACATAGGGCAGGTGTCAATGATTTGATTTTAGAAGACAAAAGAAATATGGAAAGGTATAGGGAAAGATGGGAAAGATAATGGTACAGGGTTGTTCAAGCTCTGCGGGAAAGTCAGTATTAGCCATGGCTCTTGCTAGGATATTTTCAGACATGGGCTACAGGGTGGCACCCTTTAAGTCACAAAACATGTCTAGGATTTTTCATAGGCTGGAGAATGGTTTGATAATGAGCAATGCACAGGTCATACAGGCCTTTGCAGCAAGGGTTTCCCCGGATGTTAGGATGAACCCTGTACTTTTAATTCCGAAAACAGAAAATGGGTCGGATGTTATTGTTGAAGGAAAGCTTGTTAAATCAATGAAGGCTAAGGACTACTTTGAATATAAGAAAGACTTGAAGCTTAAAATTCAAGATATTTATAATGATTTGGAAGATGAATTTGATATAGTTGTTCTTGAGGGAGCCGGCAGCCCGGCTGAAATTAACTTAAGAGAGGGCGACATTGTTAACATGGGTATGGCAGAGATGGCCGACTCAGATGTTATTTTAGTTGTCGATATAGATAGGGGTGGAGCCTTTGCCTCTCTCTATGGTACGGTAATGATTCTTCCGGAAGAAGAGAGGAAGAGGTTTAAGGGCCTGGTCATAAATAAGTTTCGTGGTGATGTGGACCTATTAAAGCCAGGCCTTAAAATGATTGAAGACTTGACAGGTGTCCCTGTATTAGGAGTTATTCCATTTTCACACTTGGAAGTTCCTGACGAAGACTCCTTAATAGACTATGAAAAAGATGCTAATAAAGGGGACAAGGATTTTATAAAGTTAAATAGTGAAATAGATAGGTTTGCAAGACTTGTAAGAGATAATTTAGATATAGAAAAAGTGGCTGAAATTGCTGGTGTAGAATATGTCAAACTCACTTAAATTTGTTATTGCTGTTATTTTAGATTTGATTTTCGGCGACCCATACTCTCTTCCACACCCAGTAAGGGCAATGGGAGCCCTAATAAATTTTGAAGAGAGGATTGTTAGGAAGTTTAAGGAGGGAGACTTCTTATACAGGTTTGCAGGACTAATAATTGCCTTGTTCAATATAAGCCTTGCCTATTTGATTCCTTTTGGGATCTTACATATAACTAAGGATTATAAGTATCTAAATATATTTTTAGAAATTTTTATGATGTATCAAATCTTAGCTGCAGGAACGCTAGGTTTTGAGGCTAAAAAAGTATATAATGCTTTAGAGAAAAGTTTGGAGTCAGCCAGGAAACAAGTTTCATTTATAGTCGGAAGAGATACCGATTCTATGACAGAAGAAGAGGTTATAAAGGCTACAATTGAAACAGTGGCTGAAAATGCTGCTGATGGTGTAATTGCTCCGCTATTTTATATGTTTTTACTTGGGGTTCCGGGAGGAATGATGTATAAGATGGTGAACACTATGGACTCAATGCTTGGCTATAATAATGACAAGTACAAGAACTTAGGATACTTCCCTGCCAAGATTGATGACTTATTCAACCTTATTCCCTCAAGATTGGCAGCCCTTTTAATGCTATTATCATCCTTATTTAAGTATGATGTGGCAAATGGCTGGAAGGTCTTTAAAAGGGATAGGTATAAGCACAAGAGTCCCAATTCCTGCCAAAGTGAGTCTGCAACTGCTGGCTTGTTGGGGATAGAGCTTGGTGGCAGGCGTGTCTACAAGGGTGTTGAGGTCAATTCCGGTACAATTGGAATAAAAAAGCGTGGTATAGATAGGGATGACATAAAGAGGGCGGTCTTAATAATGGTCAGGTCGGAGATTTTATTTTTAGGGATATATATTTTTATAAGGAGCCTAATATGAAGAAAGGATATGTGCAAGTATATACAGGAAATGGAAAGGGCAAGACAACTGCAGCCTTGGGCCTTTCTGTGAGGGCAGCTTGTAGCGGACTTAATGTTTATATTGGTCAATTTATAAAGGGTATGGAGTATAGCGAGCTAAGGATTGGTGAATTTTTCCCAAACATTAAGCTTGAACAATATGGAAGGTCTTGCTTTATAAGGCGTGACCCAAATGAAGAAGACTTTGAAAAGGCAAAAGATGGTCTGAAAAAACTGGATGATGCCCTTCACTCTGGTGGTTACGATGTGGTAATAGCTGATGAATTAAACATTGCTATTAGCTATAAGTTAATAGATGTTGAAGATGTGTTAGATATTATTAAAAGAAAGCCTGATAATGTTGAATTAATAATTACAGGCAGGTATGCAGATGAAAGATTATTGGAAGTAGCTGATTTAGTTACAGAGATGAAAGAGGTCAAGCATTACTACAAGGCAGGCGTTAAGGCTAGAAGGGGAATAGAAAATTGATGGAACATGGTGGTATATTAGAAGATTATTCTAAGGATTTATTAGACTTTAGTACAAATATTAACCCACTTGGTTATCCGTATGGAGTTGAGGAAGCGATAGGTGAAGGAGTACTTGCTTTAAAAAGATATCCGGACTTAAGATATAGGGAATTGAAGACCATAGTTTCAGAATATTTAGGAGGAAGTGCAGAACAGACTTCTCTAGGTTGTGGTTCTATTGAGATAATTGATGCTTTGATATCCCTTTACGATAGGATTATCATCTCTGAACCATGTTTTTCTGAATACCGACTAAGGTCTGAAGTTAGAAATAAAATAGTTGAGTCTTATCCACTTGACAAAATACTAAATGAACCTTCTAGCCTTAAACTTGATAGAGATACAAGCATAATTTTAGGCAATCCAAATAACCCAACAGGTAAAAGAATTTCCAAAGAAAAACTTTTGTATTTATATAAGGAAGTAGCTAATAAGAACAGCTACTTAATTTTAGATGAAGCATTTTTTGAGTTTTCATCTCCTGATTATGATTCAGTGGAATTGTTTACTGGTGCTGGCTTTAGTAATGTTGCTATTATTAGGGCTTCTACAAAGTTTTTTGGTCTGCCGGGTTTAAGGTTTGGCTATGCCTTATCAGAAAAAGAAATAGCTGAAAGAATTGATAAAATAAAACTCCCGTGGTCCTTAAACGCCTTTGTCCTACCTGTGGCAAGGTTGATTTTTAAGGACAAAGAGTTTATTACTAATAGTAAGGAATTTTTTCAAGTAGAAAGGGATTATCTTAAAAAGGAATATAAAACCTTCTCCTTTTTAAAAATGCTTGATACCGACTGCAATTTTTATTTACTTAAATTCAATGGTGTTAAGGCAAGTTTTGTCTTTGATGAACTTCTTAAGAGGGGAATCCTTACTAGAAAGACAGAAAATTTTAATTTGGAATTTGAAGCCTTGCGACTTGCAATAAAGTCTAGGGAAGATAATTTGAACTTATTAAAAGCATTAAAAGATATAGAGAAGGGATTGATTAGATGAATTTATTAAAGGAAACGATTGAAAAGATTAGTGCCAGTGACAAGGCTATGTATAAAAAGGCTAAGGAAGAATGGGACAAGCTTGCCCATCCTCCTGGAAGCTTGGGTAGGCTTGAAACTTTAACATCTAGGATTATAGCTATGACAGGCGACCTGAATTATAGAACAGATAAGAAGGCTTGGGTTGTAATGAGTTCAGACAATGGAATTACGGAGGAGGGTGTAAGTGTAATTCCTCAGTCGGTAACCTGCCAGTTGGTTAGAAATATGCTCTCCGGCATTACCTGTGCAGCAACACTTGCTAAGAATTCCAATATAGATATGTTTATTGTAGATATTGGACTTGTGGAAGATATTGCTGATGATAAGCTAATAAATAGGAAGATTCAATATGGTACAAAAAACTTTTCTAAGGGACCTGCCATGACTAGGGAAGATGCAATCAAGTCCATTGAGGCAGGTATTGAAATTGGCGATGACTTGTTTAATAAAGGTTATAAAATTATAGCTACTGGAGAATTGGGAATTGGAAACACTTCCACATCTGCAGCAGTTCTTTCTGCCCTTTATAATTTGGATGTGGATGTGACTTCCGGCAAGGGGTCGGGTATAAGTCAAGAGATGTATGATAATAAAAAGAGGGCAATTAAGGTTGGTTTAGAGGTAAACAAGCCTGATTCTAATGACCCTATAGATATTATTGCTAAGGTTGGAGGCTTTGATATTGGTGGAATGACAGGTCTATATTTGTCAGCGGCTAAAAATAAGATTCCGGTTGTAATTGATGGCTTTATTTCTGCTGTAGCTGCAAACCTTGCCATGGCATTTACTAAGGATGCTGTTGATTACATGATACCTTCACATAAGTCCAAGGAACTTGGTGCAATAATTGCCATGGAAAAGCTTGGTCTTGATCCTGTAGTTGATTTGGAGATGAGGTTGGGTGAAGGGACAGGTTGTCCTTTTGTTATGGATATTATTGACAAGGCCTTTTATGTTTTATGGAATATGGGCAGGTTTGAAAAGGCAAGGATAGATGATTCTGAATTGGTGGACTTAAGAAAGGAATAGGAAATGATTGTTCTTTTTGTAGGTGGTGCAAGGAGTGGTAAAAGTAGGCTTGCTGAAGACTTTTTTCATGGCAGGGACGATGTTTGTTATATCGCCACAGCCAGAGTTGAAGATGATGAAATGGCAGAGAGGGTAAGCTTCCATAGGGATATGAGAAATAAGTCATGGAGGACTGCTGAGGCTAACTATAATCTATATAGTCTAGTGGGTATGGAAAATGGATACATATTAGATTGTTTGACTGTTCTTTCATCAAATATAATGTTTGATATCACAAAGGACTTTGAACTAGACAGGGACTTAGCGAATAAGGTTGAATTGGAAATTAAGAATGAATTATCAGGTCTTGTGGAAGAGATAAAAAAGAAAAAGAAGACCCTTGTAATAGTAACCAATGAGGTGGGTATGTCTATTGTTCCTGAAAACAAGCTTTCACGATATTTTAGAGATATTCAAGGCAGGGTAAACCAGTTTGCTGCGAAACTTTCAGATGAGGTATACCTTGTTGTGGCTGGGGAGAAAGTGAAAATAAAATGATATCCGGTTTGATTTTAGCCTTTCAATTTTTAACTAGGATACCCGTTCCTATAGCCATTGACTTCAATGATAAGAATATTAGCAGGGCAATCGGATTTTTTTCAGTGGTGGGCATTATAATGGCTTTAATATATTCAAATGTATACAAGCACTTATCTAATTTAGACAAGGAGATTTCAGCTTTTTTTATCTTAATCCTAATGGTCATACTTACAGGTGGTCTTCATTTAGATGGTTTATCCGATGTAGCTGATGGATTCTTTTCTGGAAGGGGAAAAGAAGAAACACTAAAGATTATGAAGGATAGTAGAACAGGTGCCTTTGGTACTATTGCTATAGTTTTATTATTGTTGACTAAATTTATTTTTTTACAGAAAATAGAATATCAGAACTTATTTTTTGCAGTTGTTAACTCAAGAATGGGGGTTTATATATTAATTTTATTTGGAAGGGCACCATCCAATGGACTTGGAGATACCTTTCAAAGACTTGCCCCTAAAAAGTTAATAATTTTAGAAATAATAATATACATGGTCATTCTAATCTATTTAGGGCTAGCATATCTTTATACATTCCTTTTTTCTATTCTACTAGCCTTTTTATTACTCCTTTATTCCAATAAAAAAATTGCTGGAGTAAATGGAGATGTAAATGGGGCATATATAGAGCTATCGGAAGCTTTAAATTTTATTTTGTATTGGGGGTTATCTTATGGAGATATACTTAATTAGACATGGGGAAAGTGTTGGAAATAGAGACAAGTTTTTTGCAACTAGAGAAACTCCTTTAACTGAGAAGGGAATTCAACAGGCAAGGGATGCAAAAAATAGACTTGGAGATATGGAGTTTGACCTTGTAATTTCATCTGCCTATCAAAGGGCAATTGAAACTACAAGGGAAATTAGGGAAGATTTTCTTATTGATGAAAGGGTCATTGAACATATTTCAGGCTTAGAGGGGCTTACATTATTAGAGGCTAGGGAAAAGTTTCCTTGGGCTAGGGACGACTTTTTAAAAGACCCACTTAACCATAAAATAGAAGGATATGAGAGCAGACTTGATGTTTATAATAGGGCTGTTGACTTTATTGAAAGTATAGATAAAAATTTAGAAAGGCTTTTAATAGTATCCCACGAAAATTTTATTACATCAGTTTTAGCCTATGTTTTTAATGACCCGAATTATGTCTTTAATTTTGTTGCAGATAATGCAAAGATTTCTGCTATTGGTTTAGAGAATGGAAGAAGATACTTGAAATGTTTAAATGTGTAGGTGTGATATGTATAAAAAAAGATATGATGATTGGTTAAATAACTCTAAGATAAGTGAAAAAGATAAGGAAGTTTTAAGAAAGTATTCTGATGAGGAAGTTGAGGATGCTTTCTTTCAAGAGCTTTCTTTTGGCACTGCAGGTTTAAGGGGGAAGCTAGGACTTGGTACTAACAGGATGAACCTTTATACTGTTGGCAGGGCTGCAGAGGGTCTAGCCAGAACTATTAGTAAGAGGGGGGAGGCAGCTAAGAAGAGAGGGGTTGCAATCTCTTATGATGTTAGGCACTTTTCAAAAGAATTTGCCGAACTTTCTGCCTCTATTCTGGCAGGAAATGGGATTAAGACATATCTTTATGATGACTTTAAAACCACGCCTTTGCTTTCATATACAGTTTTAAACCTAAACACTATTGCAGGTATTATGGTTACAGCTAGCCATAATCCAAAGGATTACAATGGCTATAAGGTCTATTGGGAGGATGGTGCCCAAATTAACGATGAGATTGCTGATGAGATTTCAAAGGAGATTTCTGAAGTAAAAGATTATGGCAAGTATTCTTTTGTGTCCTTGGGAGAAGGGTTATCAAGTGGACTTATTGAATATATAGGTGAGGAGATAGAAAAAGATTACTTAAACAAGACCATTAACTTATCTTTTACTGATGATTTTGATAAGGATATAAAAATTGTCTGCACACCTTTAAACGGGACAGGCAACCTTCCAGTAAGGTATGTTTTGGCTGAAAGGGGTTTTAAAAATCTTCATGTGGTAAAAGAACAGGAAATGCCTGATTCAGACTTTACTACGGTTGGTTATCCCAACCCAGAGGACCCAAAGGCTTTTAAGCTGGCAGAAAAGTTGGCGAGGGAAGTTAAGGCAGATATTATTATAGGGACAGACCCTGACTGCGATAGGATAGCTATTGGAATTTTGAAAGAAGACAGGTCCTATGAATATATTAGTGGTAATAAAATTGGGGTTTTGTTGATTGACTTTATTACCAGTGTTATTGATAGGAAAAAATTAGAGAAGTCTTTCATGGTTAAGTCCATTGTGACAGGGTCTTTAGGTCAAAAGATTGCCATGTCTAGAGGAGTTGACTTCTATGAGTCACTTACAGGTTTTAAAAATATTTCAGGTGTTGCTTTAGATGTTGAAGCCAGGTCTGATAAGATGTTTTTATTTGGATATGAAGAGAGTATTGGTTTTCTTTTTGGTCGCTTAGTGAGAGATAAAGATGCTGTGGTATCTGCCATGTTGATTGCAGAGATGGTAGGTTACCACAAAAAGAGAGGTAGGAGTTTACTAGAAGAGCTTGAATCTGTCTACAAAGAATATGGTTACCACAGGGACTTGCTAGTGCAAAAAGTTATTGAAGGTTCCAGTGGTAAGGCTAAGATGGAAACTATTATGAAGGATTTGAGGGAGAAGTCGCCTAATGAAATAGGCGGCCATGAGGTGACAAAAAAAATTGATTACCTTATGGATGACACAGGACTTCAGAAGTCAAATGTATTGAAGTTCTTTTTAGGTTCTTCGTGGTTGGCTGTGAGGCCTTCAGGAACTGAGCCAAAAATAAAATTTTATATAGAGGCGACATCAGACAATAGAGATGAAAGTTTAAAGTTGGAAGAGGAGATAAAAAATTTTATAGAAGATATTTTGAAAAAATAATGTCAAATTCTCTTGATTTTTCATTAAGATGATGTAAAATATTTTTAGATAGACAGTGTTTAATTTGATAAAAAACTAGGGGTGACATGATGGAAAAAATTTTAGTTACGGGCTCATTGGGACAAATAGGGTCTGAATTAGTAGATAAGCTTAGGGGAATGTATGGTAATGATAATGTCATAGCTTCGGACTTGATGAAGAAGGATGAGCAAATAGAATTAATAGAGGCTGGGCCATTTGAACTTCTAGATGTAATGGATGGGGAAGCCATACTAAATGTTGTAAAGAAGCATGGTATAAAGAGAATAGTAAACCTTGCTGCTCTACTATCAGCAGTTGGGGAAAAGAATCCACATAAGTGCTGGCAAATTAATATGGGTGGGGTTGTAAATTGTTTGGAAATAGCAAAAGACCATGGCCTATCTGTTTTTACTCCTAGTTCAATAGCTTGTTTTGGGCCAACAACTCCAAAGGACAAGACCCCTCAAGAAACTGTTCAAAGACCAAATACCATGTATGGTGTTACAAAGGTTGCAGGTGAACTTATATGCGATTACTATCACTCAAAATTTGGTGTAGATACAAGGGGTGTAAGGTTCCCTGGTTTAATCTCATATAAGACCCTACCAGGTGGCGGCACAACTGACTATGCAGTTGAAATTTACTATGAAGCTATTAAAAAGGGCTCATATGATTCTTTTATAGATGCAAATACTTATATGGACATGATGTATATGCCGGATGCTATTGATGCAATTGTTCACTTGATGAATGCAGACCCTTCCAGGTTAAGGTATAGGAATGCATATAACATTACAGCTATGAGCATTAATCCTTTAGATATTGAGAAGTCAATAAAGAAGTTTATGCCTGATTTCAAACTTGGTTTTAATGTGGATCCAGTAAGGGAAGCTATTGCCCAATCTTGGCCAAACAGTCTTGATGATTCTCCGGCAAGGGAAGATTGGGACTTCAGTCCAAAGTATGATTTGGATAAGATGACGGAAGATATGTTGAAGAACTTAATGATAAAGCTTGATATCAAATAAAATTTGATTTTAAGAAAAAAGTATGATATAATATTTTTATTGGTTATGAGTGGGGCTTTCCCACTCATAATTTTTTAGGAAAGAGGGGTTAGATGAATAAAAATACAATTACAAGAATTGAAAAAGAAAGTCTACAATTATTGACAGATAATGGATATGAGTTGGTTGAATTAAAATATGAAGAAGGTAGGAATTTAGTTTTTTATCTTTATAAAGAAGCCGGAATGGACTTAGACTCTTTGGAATCCATATCTAGAAAGCTGGATACTTTTTTGGAAGAAGAATTAAAGGTTGATGAATCATATAATCTTGTAGTATCCTCACCGGACCTTTCTAGAAACCTACATACTGACGGGGACTTTAGAAGAAATCTTGGACAGGTTCTAGAGATTAAGTTAAGAGTTCCCATAGAACATAACTACAATCTAACAGGGACTTTAATTGAATTTGATGAAAATATGATAAAGCTTGTTGAAAAAGATAATGGTACAGAAAGAGAAGTGTCAAGGGATGAAATCAAAAGGGCAAGAATTTACATTGAAATATAGCAGGAGGTAATTAGATGAACAAGGACTTTATCGACGCTTTGAATGAAATTGAAAAGAATAAAGGCATCGAAAAGAAAGTAATATTAGAAGCGCTAGAAGCTGCATTGATTTCTAGCTATAAGAAAAATTTTGACCAGTCGCAGAATGTAAAAGTCGAAATTAACAACGATACTGGCGAAATAAATGTTTATGCAATGAAGGAAGTTGTTGAAGATGTAGAAGATGAACATTTGGAGATTAGTATAGAAGAAGCAAAAACTATAGACCCCAAATATTCTGTGGAAGATATTGTTAGAATTAAAGTTACTCCAATGGATTTTGGAAGGATTGCTGCCCAGACTGCAAAGCAGGTTGTAATGCAGAGAATAAGAGATGCTGAGAGAGATGTGGTCTATGATGAATTTATAACCAGAGAGAATGAACTTATTACTGGAATGGTACAAAGGTCAAACAGAGGGAATGTTTTTGTAGATTTAGGCAGGACAGAAGGAGTAATTCCTATAACAGAACAAACACCTGATGAGATTTTAGAACAGGGGGACAGGGTAAAAGTTTTAATAACAGAGGTAAAAAAGACAACCAAGGGTCCACAAATAATTCTATCAAGGTCTCATCCTAACATGGTGAGGAAGTTATTTGAACTGGAGGTTCCTGAAATTCAAACTGGGGTTGTAGAGATATTCTCAGTTTCCAGAGAGGCCGGCTCCAGGACAAAAATAGCTGTTTTTTCAAAGGACGAGAATGTAGATCCATTGGGAGCCTGTGTTGGCTATAAAGGAAATAGGGTCAAGGCAATAGTTGATGAGTTAAGGGACGAAAAGATTGATATAGTTCTTTATAGTAAGGATATTAATGTATTTATTGCCAATAGCTTGAGTCCTTCTAAGGTGCTTGCAGTATTTTCCAATACAAAGGAGAGGTCTTCAACAGTAGTTGTGCCTGACTACCAGTTATCTTTAGCTATAGGTAAGGAAGGGCAAAATGCAAGATTAGCAGCCAAGCTTACCAACTGGAAGATAGATATTAAGTCCCAGTCTCAATATGAAGAAGAAATTGGGAAGACTTTGGAAGAATTAAGTATGGAGCATGAAATGAGCCAAGATGAAAGTGAATATATTAATTCTGAAGAAGAATATGAAGAGGAATTTTATGAGAATGATGAGATCCATGAAGATTTAGACGTTGACCACGGAGCCAATGCAGAAGAGGAAGATATATAAGATTAGAGAGAATAGGATTTTGTCTATTAGTAATAGGGGATGATAATTTGAAAACTAGGAAGACGCCTCTTAGGAAATGCGTAGCCTGTGGAAAAAATTTTGAAAAGAAATCGTTGCTGAGGGTTGTTTTATGTCCTGATGGTAAGATAGAATTAGATGAAACAGGAAGGATAAATGGGAGAGGGGCTTACCTTTGCAAGGATATTTCATGTAAAAAAGACAATAAGGCAATAAAAAGGTTAAAGGATAGCTTAAAAGTTGACATGACCAGTGAGATAATTGAAGAAATACAAAACTATTTTGAAAAAATAAAAGATATGGAGGTGCTCAACAATGAAAATTAGAGTGTATGAACTTGCAAAAGAGCTGAACATGAATAGTAAAGAGTTGATTGAAAAAATTAAGGAAATAGGGTTTGATGTTGCAAGCCATATGAGCACGCTCGAAGAAAATGAGGCGGAGACAATCAGAAAGAACCTTAAAAATAGTAAAGTTGAAAAAACTGAAGGAAAAAAATCTGTCGAGAGAGGTAATAAAAAACCGCCAATGAAGATTAATCATAATAAAAAGAGTGGAGAAAAAACGGAGAAGAAGTCAGCGGAAGCAAGTAAGGTTGAAGAAGAACCTGTCTACAATAAAAACACCTTCTTTAAAAACACTGACCAAAAGTCTAGGTACAGAAATAAGGACAAGTTTATAATAAATAAAAATGTAAGCAAGTCAAAGAAAGAAATTGAAAAACCTATACCTGGGAAGAAGGAAGGGGCAAAGCTTGAAGAGGTAAGGAAGGAAGAAGCTAAAAAAGTAGAAATAAAGGCTGAAACTCCAAAGAAGCCTGTTGATAAAAAGGAAGAAGTTAAAAAAGAAGGGCAAAAGAAGCCTGATTTTAAAAAGCAAGAATTTATGAAAACGGAAAGCAAGAAACAGTCAGAGGATAAAAAGCCTGATTCTAAAAAATTTGAACCTAAAAGAGAAGATAAGTCAAACTTTAAAAGGGATAATAAAAAGTTTACTTCCAGAGAAGAAAAGGAAGATTTGGACCTTATTCCTGAAGGGAAACCTGATGTAAATAAGCATCAAAAGCATAAGATTAAGAAAGAAATTGATGAAGCTCGTGATTTCCATAAGGGAGACAAGAAAAAAGATAAGAGGGATATTTCTGAACTAGATAAAGACAATAAAGGCAAGTCAAAGGATAAAAAGGCAAAGGATGAAAAATCTGCTCAAACAAAGCCAGAGCCAAAGAAGGCAGATAAGGATGAAATAAAGATAATTGAGATTGAAGCGCCAATTGTTGTAAAAGACTTTGCTGAAAAGCTTGGAGTTTCTCCTTCAAAAGTTATTCAAAAGCTAATTGTCTTGGGAGTTATGGCTAGTCAAAACCAAACTATAGATTTTGATGTTGCTCAATTAGTTGGGGAAGAGTTTGATGCAATTGTTGAGGAAAAGGTTGAAGAAGTAATTGAAGAAACAACAATTGAGGAAGAATTCAGTTTAGACTTTGAAGACCCAGAAGAGTCACTTAAGCCAAGGTGGCCGATAGTAACTGTAATGGGACATGTTGACCATGGCAAGACATCACTACTTGATGCAATTAAGAAGTCCCATGTTACAAAGTCAGAGGCAGGAGGAATAACTCAACATATAGGTGCTTATTTGGTACCAGTAGGAGATAAGAAGATTTGCTTCTTGGACACTCCAGGACATGAAGCCTTTACTCAAATGAGGGCCAGGGGTGCTCAGGTCACTGATATTGCAATACTTGTCGTTGCTGCAGATGATGGCGTAATGCCACAAACTATTGAGGCTATTAACCATGCTAAGGCTGCAAATGTTCCAATAGTTGTAGCTATAAACAAGATAGATAAAGATACTGCTAATGTGGACAGAATAAAGCAAGAACTTGTTGAAAATAATGTAGTTCCAGAAGATTGGGGTGGAGATGTAATAACTGTTCCAGTTTCAGCAAAAAAAGAAATCGGTATTTCTGACCTTCTTGAGATGGTTTTATTAGTTGCAGAAATGCAGGACTTAAAGGCTAATTATGACAGGACTATAGTCGGAACAGTTGTTGAGGCTAAACTGGACAAGCATAGGGGTACTATGGCTACAGTGTTGATTAGTAAAGGAACACTTAATACAGGAGATAGCGTTGTTTCAGGTACTGCCTTTGGTAAGGTTAGACAAATGCTTGATGACAAGGGGAAGGTTATTAAAAAAGCCGGACCTTCGACTCCAGTGGTTATAATGGGTCTTTCAGAAGTGCCTAATGCTGGTGACTTGATTTATTCAACTAAGGATGATAAGACAGCTAAGGCTGCTGCCCAACTGCTAGTTGATAGAGACAAGGTTGAAAGCATGAAGGCAGGCAGGAAGGTCTCATTAGATGATTTATTTGATAGAATAAAGTTAGGTGAGATAAAAGATTTAAATATTATAATTAAGGCTGATGTGAGGGGGTCAATTGAGGCTCTTAAACAGTCCTTGTTGAAGCTTGGTACTGATGAGGTTCAGACTAGGGTAATCCATGAAGGTGTTGGAGGTATTTCTGAGAATGATGTAATGCTTGCTTCTGCATCAAATGCTATCATAGTTGGATTTAATGTTAGACCAAACCAAAATGCTATTGATGTTGCTAAGTCAGAAGAAGTTGACATTAGGACATATAGGGTAATATATGAGGCAATAGAGGACATAAAAAGTGCAATTATTGGAATGCATACTCCTAAGTTTGTGGAGGAAATTATTGGAAGGGCTGAGATTAGAGATGTTTTTGGTTTGCCTACAGGTAACAAGGTTGCAGGTATCTATGTTCAGTCTGGACATATTCTAAGAAGGGCACAAGTAAGGCTAATTAGAGATGATGTTGTAATTACTGAAAATAAAATAGCTTCTTTGAGAAGGTTTAAGGACGATGTGAGGGAACTACAATCTGGCTATGAAGGTGGACTAATGATAGAAAACTACAATGATATTAAGGTAGGAGACACCTTAGAAATCTTTATGGACAAGGAAGTTGAAATGAAAGATTTAAATGTTGAGGGTAAAAATGAATAGTAAAAAGAATGCCAGAATTAATGAAGAAATTAAGAGAATAGTATCTAACATTATTATCAATGGTGTTAAAGACCCAAGGGTTGATTCATTAACTTCTGTAACTTATGTGAAGACAACAAACGATTTAAGGTATACCAACATATACTTTTCTATTCTTGGCGATGATAAGAAGAAGGCTGACACCATGGAGGGCTTGGAAAGTGCTAAGGGTTATATTAGGAGAGAAATTGGTAAAAACTTGGATTTAAGGGTCGTTCCAGAGCCAATCTTCCACATTGATACACAATTAGATGATGCTATGAAACTTGATGAAATAATAAAGGGTTTACAGGATTAATTATGGAAAAGACTTATGCTGAAATAGAAAAGAAAATATTGGAAGCTAGGGATATTTCCCTAGTTTCTCATATAAATCCGGATGGCGATAATATAGGTTCAATATTGGGTTTAGGAGCTGCTTTAAGGAAAATGGGTAAAGATGTCCACATCCTTAAGGTTGATGACATTCCAAAGAACCTTTTATTCCTTCCGAGAGTTGAAGAAATAAAGCCCATGGAGAAAAGACCAGACCTTTTATTTGTCTTGGACTCTTCAGATGAAGGTCGTTTAGGAGATGGTTCTAAGGAAATATTAAAGGCAAATTATATAATTAATATTGACCACCATAAGTCCAATACATTATTTGGGGATATTAATCTAGTTGATGCATCTATGAGCTCAACAGGTGAGATGGTCTATGATTTGATCGACTTTTTAGGTGTAGAATTAGATAATGAAATTGCTACACCTATTTATACTGCCATTAATTCTGATACAGGAAGTTTTAGGTATGAGTCTACAAGCCCAGACACTTTAAGAAAGGCTGCTAATCTTTTAGAGTTTGTTGATAACAAGGTTGAAATAACTAAGAACTTATATCAAAGCAGGACGAAAGTTCAGACTGAAGTTATAAAAATTGTTTTAAATAATTTAGAGAGCTTTGATGACTTGTCTTTAATAATTGGTAAGATTTCTTTAAATGACCTTGAAAGACTTGGAGCGCAATCAGATGATACAGAAGGAGTTGTTCCTTTTATAAATGAAATTGAAGGTTATGATGTGGCTATTTTTTTAAAAGAAAAGGAAGAAGGTATCGTGAGGGTAAGTGCTAGGAGTAAAGAAGTCTGTGATGTCTCTATCTTGTGTGAGAAGTTTGACGGCGGTGGACATAAGAGGGCTGCAGGTGCAACTATTGAAGGAAATTTAGATGAAGCTATTGAAAAACTAATAAGTGCATATAAGGAACTATAAGATGAATGGAGTTCTCAATGTCTTTAAAGAAAGAGGCATGACTTCTAGGAATGTCGTAGACAAGATAAGAAGAATTTATGGAATAAAAAAAGTTGGACATGGAGGAACCCTAGACCCTGAGGTAGCTGGGGTTCTACCCATTTTAATCAATAGGGCTACAAAAATCGCAGACTACTTGCATTTAGAGGACAAGGAATATATTTCAGAATTGACTCTGGGAGAAAAGAGAGATACCGATGATTTTACAGGTCAAACTGAATTTGTAAAAGAAGTTCCTGAAATAGATGAAGGACTAGTAAGAGAAGTAATTAATTCTTTTTTAGGTAAAAGCATGCAGGTCCCACCTATCTATTCAGCAAAGAGGTTAAATGGAAAAAGGCTTTATGAGTATGCAAGAAAGGGTCAGGAAGTTGAAATAGAACCTGCTGAAATAGAGATTTACGAAGTAGAGATAATGAAAGTAGATATTCAGGGTCATAAGATATTATTTAGGGTTAAATGCTCGAAGGGGACCTATATTAGGAGTTTATGCCGAGATATTGCTGAAAGGCTTGGTACAAGCGGTTATATGTCCTATTTAATTAGAACAGAATCAGCTGGCCTTAGAATAGAAGATGCTATTTCTATAGAAAGGCTTTCACAATTATCTGAAGGAGATAGGTATAAAATTTTGATACCAATGGACTTAGCTTTAACAAGTCTTAAGTCAATAGACCTAGGAAAAGATAAGCACTTTAATTTAATCAATGGCCAATATGTTAAGTTAGACAAGAAATCAGATTTTAAAGAAGATGTTTTAAAGGTCTATGCTGGAGAATTTATAGGCATTGGCAAGATTAGTGAGAATAATGGGAATTATTATATAAAAATTATCAAGAGATTGGAGATATAAGATGGAAATCCATGACTTGGATGGGTCTTTTAAGAACGAAAAAGAATGTGGGATAGCTTTAGGGAACTTTGATGGGATTCATATAGGGCACATGGCGTTAATAGACAAAGTTGTTGCTATTTCAAAATATAAAAACTTTTGTCCATCTGTGTTGCTTTTTAAGGAACATACAAGACCAAATACTAAGCTGATTACAAACCTAAAGCAAAAAGAAAAAATCTTAAATGAATTAGGCATTGAAAGGGTTTTTCTAAGAAGCTTCGATAAAAACTTTATGTCATTGTCAGCTGAAGATTTTGTTTACTCCTTTTTATCAGACATGCTCAACATTAAACTGATAGTGGTTGGTTTTGACTATAGGTTTGGCTATAAGGCCAGTGGTGATGTAAAGAAGTTGATGAGACTAGCTGAAGAAAGAGATATTGAGGTTATAGTTGAGAATATAGTTGAAATTGGTGGAAAGGCTGTAAGTAGTTCTGATATTAGGCAGATGATTAAGGGAGGTAATATTGAGGGAGCAAATCGTTTGCTTTACAAAAATTATGCCTTGATGGGCAGGGTAGTTGATGGAAATAAAAGAGGCAGAACAATGGGCTTTCCAACAGCCAATATTGAGATAACAGATAACTTTGTAATACCAAAATTTGGTGTCTATTTAACAGAAGTTAACTACAAGGATAAGCTATATAAATCTATCACAAATGTTGGAACAAATCCAACCTTTAAAGCTGATGACAATGTAAGAGTTGAAGCATTTATAATAGACTTTTCACAAGATATTTATGGTGAAGAAATTGAAATAAGCTTTATAGAACGAATACGGGACGAAATTAAATTTGACAGCAAAGAAGCATTGATTGAACAAATGAATAAGGATGTAGAGATTGCAATGAAGAAACCGTAGGAAACTACGGTTTCTTATTTTTATTATATTGTCAAAGTTTATTATAAAATCATCTAAATAATTGACAAATCAATACCTTTGATTTATAATATGCGTAAGCAAAAGACCCTGACTTGATATTTTTTATTTGCAACTGGGTCTTAATACGAGAAAAAGGAAACTAAAATGTATGTTCTAGTTTTTATTTTGGGGGCAGTAATAGGGTCATTTTTGAATGTTTGTTCAATGAGGATTCCAGAGGATAGGAGCATTATCCACCCTCCTTCTCATTGCGACAGTTGTCAAACCAGATTAAAATGGTTTGATTTGATTCCAATTTTATCATACATATTTTATAGGGGTAAGTGCCGTTATTGTGGAGTAAAATTATCTATCCAATATCCATTAGTAGAGTTTTTAAACGGTGCTTTGTTTGTGGTTTTCTTTTATAAGTTCGGATTGACTTTAGAATTCATTATTTTCTCTTTAGTTTCATCTACCCTTCTTGTAATTGCTATTATAGACTTTAACACTCAATTAATACCTGATATTTTAATTATCGTTTTGGTAATTCTTGCAATCATATATAGAATAGCTTTAATAGTAGCTGGTGGGATTATCCTTCCTGTAGTAAAGGACGGCTTTTTTGGGTTACTATTAGGAGGGGGAGTTTTCTTTTTAATATATTTCCTTTCAAGGGGTGGCATGGGAGAAGGAGATATTCTTTTGATTGCTGCACTTGGATTATTGGTAGGGTTAAAAAACACCTTACTGTTAATGTTTATGTCCTTCGTAACTGGAGCTGCTATTTCAGTTTTCTTACTTGCTTTTAAGATTAAATCAAGAAAGGATGCAATTCCTTTTGGTCCTTTCATTGTACTTTCATTTTACATAACAGTTTTTTTTGGAGATTATTTAATTAATAAATATGTTTCAATGATGTAATGATGTAGTTTAAGAAATCATTTAGAAATAAGGGGAGTGATATATATGATGTTTGGTGGAGAAAAAATATGCTCCATAGAATTTAACGAACATGTCTTAAGAATTGTTGAAGGCAAGGAAAAAGACAAGAAAGTAACTGTGAACAAGAAGGCAGAATATCCTATGCCAGAAGGTGTTTTTAGCAATGGATTAATCCTTGACCTAGATCAAATGGCAGACTTTTTACAAAGGTCATTAAAGGCAGGCGGTTTTTCAGCTAAAAAGACCACTGTTGTTTTAAACAGTGATGACATTTTAGTTAGGGAGATTTCTATCCCCTTTGTACAAGATTCAGAAATAAAGTCTGTAGTGGACTTTAAGGTTCAAGATATCCTAAGGGAGAATGCCGAGTCTTATGTAACTGACTTTCTAGTATTGAAAAAAATCATGGAGGATGGTGCTGAAAAACTAAGAGTCCTACTTGTATCGGTACCGAGCGAAATGGTTGTTTCATACATGGTCCTATTGAACAAGGTTGGGCTAACACCAAGCAGTTTTGATTATACACCTTCAGCAATTTCAAAATATGTTTTCTCCCTAGGTTCTCTAGGTGCCTTATCTGACTTACAAGATAAGTCTATTGCTATTATTAACTCAGAGAGTGGAGACACTGTTCTTTCG